>NZ_KK211375.1:0-178293 GCF_000621965.1 Methanobrevibacter wolinii SH | reverse complement strand
TTAAAAATAAAATATACTATTATTAGATTCTAAATTTAATAAACTCAAAAAAAAATTTAAAAATAGAAAAATAAACTTATTTTATTACTAATTAAAGAATATAATTAAAAATTAAATCTTATTTTAAATAGAAATTTTCTATAAAAAATAAAACTTTATATACTTTACAATATAATTATACAATAATGAACAAAAAATTGGAGTGTTGTTAAAATGTGGGAAAAAGTAAATAAAAAATTTCAAAAATATCCAGCAAGAATCAGAGTAGTCCAAAAAATGATAGAATTAGGTCTTAGAGTATCTGATGATGGTAAAATTTATTGTGGAGACTTAAAAATTAATGAAGCTGCACTTGCTAATGTTTCTAATGTAGATAGAAGAGCTATTAAATCAACAGTAGATATAATATTAGAAGATGATGAACTAAACACCATATTTAAAAACATTATTCCTGCAGGAACATTACTTAAAAATATTGCAAAAAATTTAGGTCTTGGAGTAATTGAGATTGAAGTAGGAGAAGAAAGTAATGGAATCCTTGCTGCAACAAGTAAATTAATTTCAGATAAAAATATAAACATTATTCAAGCATATGCAGAAGACACATACTTAGAAACAGATCCAGTACTTACAATCATTACTGAAGAATCAGTACCTGGAGATTTAATTAATGAATTTTTAAAATTAGATAAAGTAAAAAGAGTTTCAATATACTAATCTAATTAAAATTCATTTTTTTTAAATTTTAAAATTAATTGATAAAAATTCAAAAAAGAATTTAAAAACTTATAAATAAAAAAAACTATTTTTAAATTATAAATAAAACCAATACTAATAATTTAATAAATATTAGATAAAAAACTATTTCTAAATTATAAATAAAACCAAATACTAATAATTTAATAAATATTAGATAAAAAACTATTTTTAAAATAATTAATAATTAAAAATTATTAAAATATAAAATTTTATTATTTTTTAATTCTGTTGAATACTATTTTTCTATAATAATTTAAGGGTATTAATACTTAAAAATTAAATTTAAAAAAAAATCACTCTAAAAAAATTAGAAAGATTTCAACAAAGCAATTTAAAAACTATTTTCTTTAAAAATTAAATTTCAAAATATTAATTTTTAAAATTTAAAAGATATTAACTTAAATTAAAAAATTTAAACAAAATTAAAAAAAAGGATATATTATTATAAATTTTAGTTTTAAAATAAAAAATAGATATTATTCATTTAATAAGATTTATTTAAAATAAAAAACAAGAAAAATAAATAAAAAAATAAAGAAGTATATAAATTAAGCTTGATCAGGATGAGCTGCAGCCCATTCTTTATCTTCTTCATCTAAAACTTCTAAAAGTTCATCCCAAGCTTCTAAAGATTCTTTAGCTGCTTGTTCAGTTAATTTTTCAATAGCATAACCTGCATGAATAAGAACATAATCCCCAAGTTCTACATCAGGTAAGAGATTAGATTTTGCAGTTTGTCTAACCCCACCAAAATCAGCAGATAATAATTTATTTTCTTTATCTAATTCAACAACTTTTGCTGGTGCTGCTATACACATAATATACACTCCTCTAAAGTTATTTTCAAAAAATTTTAAATTTAATATTTATTCAATATTAATATAATATAACAAAGTATATAAAAATTTTTAATTAAATTTGTGAAAATATAAAAAAGTAATATAAAACAAAAATCATATATTAAAAATAAAAAAATTAAAAAAACTAAGGTGTAATTATGGAAAATATTGTAATAGGTTCAGGACCTGCAGGAAGAGTAGGATCTATTGAACTTGGAAAACTAGGAGAAGATGTAATTCTTATTGAGAAAAAACATATTGCTGGAACATGTTTAAATGAAGGTTGTATGGTAATATGTGCATTAAATGATATAAGTCGTTTTTTAAATAATAAACAAAAATATGAAAACCATGGATTCATAAAAGGAAATATTGAACTTGATTATAAAAAACTTACAGAAAAAATTAAAGAAACCCAAGAAAAATTAAGAAAAATAGAACAAAAAGAAAATGAATCTGTTGGAAATAATGTTATTTTTGGTGAAGCTAAAGTAGAAGGAGATACTGTAACGGTTAATGGAGAAAGTTTTAACTTCAAAAATCTCATGGTTGCTACTGGAGGAAGGCCTTTAATACCTAAAATAGAAGGTGTTGAAAACGGATATCTTAGCAGTGATATACTTAACTTAAAAGAAATTCCTAAAAAATTAAACATAATTGGTGGAGGAATCATATCCGTAGAAATAGCTAATATATTCTCAAGTTTTGGTAGTGAAGTCAATATATTTGTAAGAAGTAAGTTATTAAAAGAATTAAATCCAAAAACTAAAAGATATATTCTTAAAAATTTATTAAATAAAGTTAATATCTATGAACATAGTGATGTTTTAGAAATTAAAAAAGATAAAATTATTACTACAAAAGGAGAATTTGAAGGAATTACATTTATATGTACAGGCAGAGTTCCAAATTCTGAAATTGTAAAAGATATAGTTAAATTAAATCCAGATAACTCTATTGCAACAGATAATATGATGAAAACAAATATTGATAATATTTATGCTGCAGGTGATGTTACTGGAGGATATAACTTAACACCTATTGCAAGAATGGAAGGTATAACTGCTGCAAGAAACATGGCGGGATTATCACAAATAGTGAAATACAATAATATTCCACAATCAATAACATTAGATATGCCCGTTAGTTTTATAAACAATAATAAAAATTCAGAAAATACAAAATCAATAAGTATTCCAGGGCTTGCTGGACCAGAAACATTTTGGAATATTTTAAATGGACACACAGGATTTACAGAGATAAATTTCAATGAAAACACAAAAGAAATTGAAGACGTATATTCTATATCCCCATCATCATTAAGTGACATAGCATATATGACATTATTAATGAATATTGGAGTAGATATGGAAGAATTTGATGAATTTATTGAAGTTCACCCAAATACTGATGCTGTATCCAAAATAATGAAATATATGTATTAAATAAAAATCAATATTAATCAATTATTTAAACAATAAAAAAAGTAGTTTTATTTAAAATACTTAAAATTTTTAGAATAATCTTTCTTAAAATTGATTTTCAAGTATTAACTAAGTTTAAATTTTTATAAAAATAGTTTTAAAGAAAAAAATAGAATATAATTTTAATTATATTTTATTTATTAATCTTTTTTACATTCTTTTAAAATAATATTTGCAATATTTTCAGCAGAATTAACAATTTTTTCACTATAATCTTCAGTTCTTAATTTAACTTCATCAAGATTAGACATTACTTCTTCAATAACGTCACTTAAATTATCATTATCTGCTTCAAAAACAGCACCCTTAAATACAGAAGCCATATTATGATATCTACCATATTTAACTCTTAAAAGTGCAATTGAAGGAAGATTACATACCATTGCTTCTTGAAGCATCATACCATCATCAGTTAAAACTGCAAGATCAGCAAGTTCATATAAATCTTTTATCCAATCAATATAACCAAGATAAATCATATATTCATCATCAAACCAATCGTAATATTCTTCTTTTAATGGAAGACCAACAAGAACAATATTATATTTATCAGTAATTTTTGAGTAATCTGCTACACCACGAGCCATTTTTTCAAATATTGTAGAGCCAGAAGAAAATAAAATTGTTTTTTTATTCTCATCAAAACTTATTGCATTAGGATTTTTTTCTTTTTCTTTTTCAGAATGTAATTTAATCTTTTCTAAAGCAATTTCTTTGTTTCCTTTTAATATATTTGGAGCAACTGGAAAATAAGATTTATAAACATTTTCTGGAATTTCTTTTTCTCTAAACATATGTGCTTCTGGAAATACAATACAAGTATTAAGTTTAGTACATACTTTAGTATCAAGTGGAGTACTTAAAATACCAACTGCAGGGGTTTTAGCAAGTTTAGCTCCAATACAGCCAACTACAGCACCTCCACCAATAACCCCAACAACAACATCTGCTTTTATTTTTTTAATAAGACGTCTACTTTCAAATGCAGCTTTAATTGTTTTAAATCCTGCTTTTATAGTTGTAACTTTATTTGCTGCATGACCACCTGCTTGAGGAATAGAAATCTTATGCCATGAATATCCATTTCTTTCAAATAAAATACCTGGAGCACTAGAGTCAAGTGCAAGTTCACAATCTAAACCTTTAGACTCTAAAGCTTTAATAATATTCATACCAATTACTGCATCTCCACCTAAACCTCTTCCAGTAATAACAACTAATGCTTTCATATAATCTACCAATACTTAAATTTTAATTAAATTATAATTTATTTTTCTTAATATATTAAAATAATTCTTATTAAATATTAATTAATAAAAATATTTAAAAATAGCTAAAAATTAATTTATAAAAAGAATAGTTAAAATATTTAAATAATAATAAAATTTATTAAAAATCATAAATATTATTTCAAAATTAAAAACTAGTAAATTTCTATATTTAAAATAAAGTTAACAATAAAATACTTTAGACAATAGATAAAAACTAAAATAAAAAATGAAAAAAGAATTAATAATCTAAACGGTTCATCCTATGTGCCTCTGGATTAAATAATAATCTTCTAGCACCTAATGAAATAGCTAAATTATTATGTGTTTCTGGTTGTTTATCTTTCCAAATTAATTTTCGAATATAATCTCCAAGTCCACCACCAGTTAAAACATCCATAACATAATCCATAAATACAGGATTATATAATTCCATTTTTCTTATAAAGAACTCATTTAATGTATTTCTTCTTACAAATGCAATTAAGAATGTTGTTATAATAAAGAACAATATTACTGCTGGAAGTCCTCCAAGCATATAAAATGAAATACCTAAAGCAATAGCTAATGTATGATTTCCAACTTCACCTAACATGATTTTACCTGAGAAATCAAGTGGAGAATAAGCAATTGTTGCTACTAAAATTAAAAGAGGTGTGTAAAATGCTGGAATTTCTTCAACCATTGGTCTATTAAGTAATACCATACAAACTGCAACTAAAGCACTTATAATAATTGTAACAATACATGTAGATCCTGGTTGCATATCAGATATATTAACGGGTTGAATTAATAATGCAATGAATATTGAAGAAACTCCTAAACCTAAATAGAAACCTGCAATCATTACACAAATCATACCAATTCCACGGGAAAGTTGACCCCATTCCATAGAGGAATTCCCAATAGTTTTTCTTCCAAGTAAATCATCAATTAATGCAAATATTCCCATAATAAGAACGAGATTATTATATCCAGAAGGTAGATAAAAAATCAAAACAAGAAATAAAATAATACCTACTGCCCTAGGAGTACCTCCCCTAACATTAGGGTAAAGATTTTTTATATATCCCTTTTCACCTAACCTTCTAAAAACAATATCTATTAAACCAGTGCCAATAAATGTTAAAATAAATACTGTAATTAATGCATTTATAATTCCCATATACATAATAATCTTAATCCTTTTTTATAAAAAATTAATAGAATATATGATTATAAAATTAATTAGAAATAGTCTTTTAAATTTTTATAAAACTTCTCAATAATCTATTTTTAATTTTTAATATATATAATATTTTTTAAAATATTTTAAAATAAAATATTAAGATTAGTATTTAATGAATAAAAATTTTAAAATAATTATAATATTATTATAATTTTAGACTTTTAAGTTAAATTTAGAAAATTAAATTTTTAAGATATAGAATAATATATTAAAAATTAAGAAATAGGATATCTTAAAATAGCAGCCATTCCACCTAAAGCTTCAAGCTGTTTACCTCCTTCATGTTCATTACTAATAATAGTGACTTCTCCACCCATATTTTCTGTAAGGTCCATTAACTTTTCAATATTATCATCCTTCATATATATATCAAGAATTAATAATTTTTTAACTGCACCCATATTAATTGCATTTTTAGTTTGACTAAGACCATAAACAACAAGTCCAGAATTTTTAGATAATAATTTAAGTAAATTATTAATATCTTTCATTTCAAAAGCTACTCTATTTTCAGTAGTTAATTTCTCAACTGTCCCTTTTTTGAGAACTTCTTGTATACCTACACGTCCACCTGAACCTGTTGATTCAATAATAGATTTTTTAGCAAGATCATTATAATTATCTTGAAGAAACTTAAGAAAATCATTCTTAGCAAATCCAGGACCTGCAATAACAATACTCTGAATATCTTTGTATTTGTATATAATTTTAACAATATTTTGATAAAAATCAATTATTTCTTTATTTCTATTTTTATCAATAACTCGTTTACCAGAAATATTCCCAATAACTGGACCATAATATTCAATACCAAATTGACGTATTAAACCAAATGTTACAATATTTTCTTCAATAAGAACTATAATTGCAGATAATTTTTTAGAAGCTTTTACAGCTTGTTGAAGTCTTTGAATATCCCATTTTGACCATTTTTCTTTTTTGATTTTAAGTGGAGTATTAAATTTAACTTCAATAGTATGATGAGAACCAAGAGGAATTAAATCTTCTGGACCTTGAGTTATAGAACCAGTAAGACGTAATTTACCTGTAAACATGTGAAAACTTATAGATTCTATTTGAACTTCAAGAGTAAATGTTTTTTTAACTCCTCTATCACTTCTAAGTTTATCACCAGAAGTATCTTGAATACGTCTTGTAGTTTTAGATGTAATAAAATCTCCATTTTTAACAATATGAGATAAATGCCAAAGATCATCTAATGTTTCTGGAATAACTTCTATAATTTCTTCTTTTTGATTTTGATAAGTTATTTTCATTATTACACCTATTTATTTTAATAAAAAAATTAATAAATTTCAAATAATATAAAATTTTAAAATACCTAAAAAATAAGTTTTTAATAAAATATATAATTTATATAATATATTAAGTTTATAATTTTAATATGTAATTATATAATCTAATTTAAAATTAATAAATTATATAAAAATAAAAATTTAAATGAAATAATTTTTACATAAGAAAATAAAATATTTAGATTTAGAAAAAAATTAAAAATATTATAAATAAATAAAATGATTTGATACCATGAAAATTGGAATTATCGGTGGAACAAAAGGTCTTGGAAAGACACTTGCTTGCTACTTAAAACATGACAACTTCGATGTAACTATTACTGGAAGAGATGAAAAAGTTGGAAAAAAAGTAAGTCATAAACTCAATGTAAAATATACAAGTAATAATCTTGAAGTTGCAGAAAATGTAGATATTCTAATTATTTCAGTACCAATACATGTTACAATTAATATAATAAAAGAACTTGCTCCACATATGAAAAAAGGTTCCCTATTAATGGATGTAACTTCTGTAAAAACACAAGCAACTTATACAATGAATAAATATATTCCAGAAGGTGTTGAATCAATCCCTACTCATCCAGTATTTGGGCCACGTACACCAGGATTTGAAGGACAAGTTATAGTTTTAACACCACTTAAAAAAGGTAAATGGTATCCTAAAATATATAATTATTTTAAAAGTAAAAATATGAGGATTATTGAAACAAATTGTAAACATCATGATAATATGATGGGTATTGTACAAGTTTTAACACATTTCTCATATATCTCAACAGCTTATGCAATGGAAAAATTAAAAGTAGATATTAAAGAAACCGAAGAATATGAAAGCCCAATCTATAATATTATGATTGATACTATTGCACGTATAGTCTCACAAAACCCATTTTTAACATACTCAATACAAGAAGAGAATATTAATGGTGAAAATATACGTCAAAAATTTTATGAAGCAGTACTTGAACTTAAAAAAGTGTTAAGTTTAAAAGATCAAGAAAAATTTAAGGAAATTACAATTAAATCTACTAAAAATATGGGAGATATTAAAGCAGCATTAGGTAGAAGTGATAAATTAATTAATACTTTAAGTGAAGAATCAAATTATTTATATGGATCTATCGGTTCAGAAATTGGTTTAAAACATATTTATTCACAAAATATACATGTAGGTATAGTTAAATCAATTAAAGATAATTTCGTAACTATTAAAAATAAAAATAATAAAGAAGAAAAATTAAAAATTTCCAATGTTAAAATTCTTACAAATGAAGAATTATTAAACTGGAAAAAAGACAATTATAAACTTTATACAGAATCAATTAGTTGTGTTTTTAAAAATAACTCTAATAAATATATAATTGCTAAAGTCATTGAAAAAATGGATGATATTACTAATGTTAAAATAACTGATGAATATACAGGTCCTCAAATCAATGATAATGAAATAAGTTATACCTATGAAATAAGTGGATTAAATAAAAAATCTATAGAAGATGTTAAAAAACTTATTATAGGATTTGGTGGAGTAATTAGATAATTAATATAAAACTCCACTTAAACTTTTAAAACACTTAAAAAAAACACTTACTAATTTTAAAAACACAAAAAATAATAAAAAACACATATACTAATTTTAAAAACATGAGTAATAATAAAAAAATTATTACTACTTTTAAAATAATACTACTATTTAATAAAATAAATATTTAATATTAAAAATCTTAAATTAAAATACTACTTTTTAATATATAATAAGATTAATAAAATATTTTAAGTATGCCTAAATATTAACTAAATATACTTTAAAAAACTAAAAAGATTTTAAATAGAAAAATTCTAATAAATTTATATAATTTAATGAATTTAAGAATTAAATAAAGTTTTTTAGATAAAATAAGAATTTTTATAAAATTAAAGAAAAAAATATAAAAAATAAACAAATTAAAAAAATCCAAAAAACCGAAAACTTTATATATAAGTATATGCAAACTATATTATAGTTACTAAAAGTAACTTTAAAGAAAACAAATAGAAATAATTAATTCAAGAAAACTGAATTGATTATTTCGTATAAATAAATTTAAAAATTTAGAATTATTAATTTACATTAAAATTAACATTAAAAATTAAAAAGAAACTTAAATAAAATTTTAAGTACTTTAAGTTAATTTAATATAAATATTAATAACTTATACTTATTATTTATTGAGCTTCAACATTAATAAGGAGATGATTATTATGACTGAAAATAATAATAAAAATCCAACATTAAAAGTTGCAGAAGCTTTATCACAACGTGATATTGGTCAAGGTATTGCAAGAATTGACCCAAATGCAATGAGTGAATTAGGTCTTAAAGAAGGAGATATCATTGCTATTAAAGGATCAAAATTAACTGCTGCTACAGTAGTAGCATCACAATCAGATATTGGTCTTGGAATTATAAGAATTGATGGTACTATTAGGAAAAATTCTGGTGCATCAATTGGTGAAGAAATTGAAATTAAAAAAGCTGATGTAAAAGAAGCTAAAAAAGTTGTTCTTGCACCAACTGAGAATAATGTTAAAATCCAAGGTGACATTCGTGGATTATTCATGAATAAAATCATGGTTAAAGGAGATATTGTAGGCTCTGGAATTAAACCATCAATGTTCAATGGAAGCCGTAGCCCATTTGATGACATGTTTAATAATTTCATGGATATAACTCCAATGGGTGAATTGAAATTTGCAGTAGTTTCAACCCATCCAACAGGAGTAGTTAAAGTAGGTCCAAATACACAAATAAGTCTTGAAGATCATCCAGTAGATGTATCAAAACTTGAAGGTGTTTCAAACCTTGTAGATGTAAGTTATGATGATATTGGTGGTCTTAAAGATGAAGTTAGAAAAGTAAGAGAAATGATTGAAATTCCTCTTAAAAGACCAGAACTCTTTGATAGATTAGGTATTGCACCACCAAAAGGAATTTTAATGCATGGTCCACCAGGAACTGGTAAAACATTACTTGCAAAAGCAGTAGCAAGCGAAAGTGATGCACACTTTATTGCAATTAATGGACCAGAAATCATGAGTAAATATGTAGGTGGATCTGAAGAAAACCTAAGGGAATTCTTTGAAGAAGCTGAGGCAAATGCTCCATCTATCATATTTATTGATGAATTAGATGCTATTGCACCTAAAAGAGAAGAAACACAAGGTGAAGTAGAAAGAAGAACTGTTGCACAACTTCTAACTTTAATGGATGGTCTTAACTCCAGAGGACAAGTAGTGGTCATCGGAGCAACTAACAGACCAGATTCATTAGATCCAGCACTTAGAAGACCTGGAAGATTTGATAGGGAAATTGAAATAGGTGTTCCTGACAAAGATGAAAGGAAAGAAGTACTTGAAATCCACACAAGAAACATGCCTTTAGCAGAGGATGTTGATCTTGATAAAATCGCTGAAAATACTCATGGATTTGTAGGTGCGGATCTTGAATCATTATGTAAAGAAGCAGCAATGAGAGTTGTAAGAAGAATTATCCCAGATATTAAATCTGAAGATGAAAAAATCCCTGAAGAAACTCTTAAAAAAATTGTTGTAACTAGAAATGATTTTAAAGAAGCATTAAAAGAAATCCAACCATCTGCACTAAGAGAAGTTCTTGTACAAATTCCAGATGTAAAATGGGATGACATTGGTGGATTAGAAGATGCAAAACAAGAATTAAAAGAAGCTGTTGAATGGCCATTAAAATATCCTGAAAAATTCAAAGAGTTCCATGTTGAACCACCTAAAGGAGTATTATTATATGGTCCACCAGGAACTGGTAAAACATTACTTGCAAAAGCAGTAGCAAACGAAAGTGATGCTAACTTCATTGCAATTAAAGGTCCAGAACTCTTATCTAAATGGGTAGGAGAATCAGAAAAAGGTGTAAGAGAAGTATTCAGAAAAGCAAGACAAACTGCACCAACAGTTATCTTCTTTGATGAAATTGATTCTATTGCTAATACTCGTGGAAGTGATGCTGGAGGTTCTGGTGTTACCCAAAGAGTTGTTAATCAATTACTTACAGAAATCGATGGAATGGAAGATCTTCATGATGTAGCAATTATTGCTGCAACTAACAGACCAGATATTATTGATCCTGGATTAATGAGACCTGGAAGATTTGATAGACATATTAAAGTTGATACACCTAATGAAGAAAGCAGACTTGCAATCTTCAAAGTTCATGCAGATAAAATGCCTCTTGCAGATGATGTTGACTTAGGAAAATTAGCAAAACATACTGAAGGTTATGTTGGAGCAGATATTGAAGCTGTTTGCCGTGAAGCTGCAATGTTAACTTTAAGAGAAAATATGGATGCTAAAGAAATCCATATGAAAGCATTTAATAAAGCTATGGACAAAGTTAAACCAAACAAAGAAGATACTGATGAAATGGTTCAATATTTATAGATAAAAAATAACCTCTATTATAAATAAAAAGCCATAGAACTTAAAAAAGTTCTAAACATCCCAAGTGTTTATAAGACCAATCCACTTATAAACACTTAATTAAATTTAAATAAATTAAAAAAATCAATAAATGTTTATAAATTAACCTACTATAAACATTTAATCTACCATAAGTAAATATAAATTATTTAAATAAAAAAAGCAATATGGAAAACCATAAAATTAAAAAATCTCTCTTAAAAATTTTAAAACACATAATTAGAAGACTCAAATAAAACACATAAATCATAAAATTATAAACACGTAATAAAATTAAAATAAAAAATTATCATTTTTCTTCTGCTATGATAATTAAAATAAAACAAAACAAAAGAGAATACACTTAGTATATCTCTTAAAATTCTCTTAAATATCGAAATATAAAATTTTACTACAAAAATAATAGGAATTAAATTATTTTTAAAATAATTTAATTCTTATTTTTTTAGATATATGTAATACTTTTTTTAATAAAATTAATAATAAAGATAATTTTTAATAAAAAGCTTTTAAAATTTATTAAAATAAAAAACTTAAATAGAAAATATTCTAAAATAAATATAAATTATTAAATCAAATAATATAATATTTAGAATTATATTTAATTTATAAATTAAAAAATAAAATACTAATTTTAAATTTATTATTAAACTTATTAACAATGAAAATGAGGGGTTAAATTGACTCAAATGACTGAAGCTAAAAAAGGTAACATTACTCCAGAAATGAAAGCTGTTTCCAAATATGAAAGAATTGATGTTGAAACAATAAGAAGAAAAATTGCAAATGGTACAATTGTAATACCTAAAAATGTTAATAGAGATACAGATGTACGTGGAATTGGATCTGGTCTTTCAACAAAAGTTAATGCAAACATTGGATCTTCAAGTAAAATAGAAGATAAAGACCTTGAAGTTAAAAAAGCAAAACTTGCAGTAGAATACGGTGCTGACGCAGTAATGGATTTAAGTACGGGACCTAAATTAAATGAATTTAGAAAAGCAATACTTAATGCTATAGATGTACCTTTAGGAACAGTCCCTATTTATGAAGCAGGAGCTCATACTTTAAATGCAAATAAAGAAATTATAGATATGGATGAAGATTTAATTTTTAAAGTTATTGAAAGCCAAGCAAAAGAAGGAGTAGACTTTATGACCCTTCATTGTGGAATTACAAAAGAACTTGTCCCTAAAATTCAAGCACAAAAAAGAAAAATGGGAATAGTATCACGTGGAGGAACCTTCCTTGCATCATGGATTCTACATAATGATAAAGAAAATCCTTTATATGAAAATTATGATTATCTTCTTGAACTTGCACTTGAATATGATATTACCTTAAGTTTAGGTGATGGTCTACGACCTGGTTGCTTATTTGATGCAAGTGATATTCCACAAATACAGGAATTAGTAAATCTTGGAGGACTTGTTAAAAGAGCACAAGCTAAAGGAGTACAAACAATGGTAGAAGGTCCTGGACATGTACCTTTAAATCAGATACAAGCAAATATGGAACTAGAAAAAACATTATGTCATGGAGCACCTTTCTATGTTCTTGGTCCAATTACAACAGATATTGCACCAGGTTATGATCATATAACCTCAGCAATTGGTGGAGCAATAGCTGCTTCTAGTGGAGCAGATTTTTTATGTTATGTAACTCCTGCAGAACACCTTTCATTACCTTCACTTGATGATGTTAAAGAAGGAGTTGTAGCATCTAAAATAGCTGCTGAAGCAGCAGATGTTGCATTAGGTATTGATCGTGCACTTGAACGAGAAAAAGCAATGGCAGAAGCAAGACGTAAATTTGATTGGGATAAACAATTTGACTTAGCAATAGATAAATCTAAACCAAGATTATATAAAAATAAATGTAAAATTGATGATGAAGAAATGTGTGCTATGTGTGGAGAATTTTGTGCTGTTAAAATAGCTAAAGATGATTTTTAGGACGATAACATGAAATATCAAGAATTAGTTGATGTTTATGAAAAATTAGCTGCTACAACAAAAAGATTGGAAAAAACAAATATCCTTTCAGAATTTTTAAAAACAGTAGATAGTGAAATCCTTCCAGAAGTTAGTTTAATGTGTCTTGGAAGAGTTTTCCCATCATGGAGTGAAGAGGAACAGGGAGTAGGCGATAAACTTATAATGAAAGCTGTAGCAGATGTAGTTGGAGTTAGTGTTAATAAAGTTGAAGACGAAGTAAGAGAACAAGGAGATATTGGTGCAGCTAGTGAAAAACTTTTTGGAGAGAAAAAACAAATGACTTTTTTCTCAAAACCTCTTACAATTGAATTTGTCTTTAAAAATCTTAGAAAATTAACAAAAATTACAGGTAGTAAATCAACTTCTCGTAAAATATCAATTATTCTTGAATTATTATCTTCAGCAAGTGGAGTAGAATCAAAATATATTTGTAGAACCATTGTAGAGCAACTACGTATAGGTGTTGGTGAAGGTATATTAAGAGATGCAATTGCAGATGCTTTTTCAATTGATAATAAGATTGTTGATAGAGCATATATGTTAACAAATAATATTGGACTTGTTGCTAAAGTAGCTAAAGAAGAAGGTTCTGATGCACTTGCAAAATTAAATTTAGTACCTGGAACTCCTGTAAAATTAATGCTTGCCCAATTATCAAAAGGAATTGATGAAAGTATTAATGAAATGGGTCTTGCTCTAATTGAAACAAAATATGATGGAATAAGATGTCAACTTCATAAACATGGAGATAAAATTACTTTATTTACAAGACGTCTTGAAAATGTTACAAATGCAATTCCAGAAATTGTTGATGCAATACGTGAAGCCTTCCCTGATGAAGATTTTATTGCAGAAGGAGAAGTAATAGCAACCCGTAATGGTAAACCTTTATCATTCCAAAACATTTTACATAGAGTAAGGCGTAAATACAATATTGAAGAAGCAATGGAAAATATACCATTAGAAGTTTATTTATATGATTTATTATATTATAAAAGACCACGTATTGATGATCCAATAATAGAAAGAAGAAAAACACTTGAATCAATAGTTACAACATCAGATATGGTACATCTTAGTGAACTTGTATTATGTACACCTGAAAATACACAAGATGCAAAAAATTTATTTAATAAATCAATTGCAGAAGGTCATGAAGGTATAATGATTAAAAATGCTAATGAACCATATATTCCAGGGGTTCGTGGTAAAAAAATGCTTAAATTTAAAGCAGAACCAGAAAACTTAGACGTTGTTGTAGTTGGTGGAACAAAAGGAATTGGAAAAAGAGGAGATTTTATAGGATCATATCTTGTTGCATTACAAGATAAAGATGAAAATCTTAAAACAGTAGCTATGGTAGGTACAGGACTTAGTGATGATCAACTTGAAAAACTTACTAAAAAAATGGAAGAATATAAAATTGTAGAAAAAGGTACTAAAATTAAAGTAGAACCAAAAATAATTTTTGAAGTTGCATATAGTGAAATTGTAAAAAGTCCAGAATATGAAGCAGGATACTCTCTTAGATTCCCAGTTGTTAAAAGAATAAGAGAAGATAAAGGAGTTAAAGATATTGATACTGTTGAAAGATTAGAATCTATGTATAATGGATAAACTTCTTTAAATTATTTTAAATTTTTAAATTATTAAATTTAGAAAAAAATTAAAATTTAAAATAAAATATCTTTTTTTAAAAGAACCATTATTCTAACTTTGTTGAAATCCTCAAAATTTTTATAAATAAACTTACTTAAAAATGATTTTCAAATATTTTAATTCTTATTTAAATCTTTATAAAAAATTGTTTTCAACAACTCTTATTTTACAATATTCAAAATAAAATTAATAACAGCTTATTTTTATAAATTAAAAATATTATTAAATATACTATTAAATTATCTTTTTTTTAAAATTTAGAACTTAATTCTAAGATAATCACATAAAAGAATTAATTATTTTAATAAATTAAATAATAGAAAATATTTTAAAATGAAAAAAATATTTAATTTAAAAAATAAGTTTACAACATTAAAACTTAAAATTAAATAAAATAATTCAAAAATAGTAGTTTAGAGTTTGTAAATAATACAAACCCTAAAAGAAGAAATATGATTATTAATGATAAAACCATATACAAAATAGCACTTATTACTAGTATAATTGGTATAAGTATATTAATTATAAGTTCTGCATGGGTAGAGCCTAAAGAAATGAGGATTAAAGAAATTACAAGTAATAATATAAATGAAAAAATTACAATTCATGGAGTTATTACAGAAATCGATTATTCATCCAGTGGTAAAACTTGTTTCTTAAATCTAAATGATGGAACGGGTAAAATCAGAGTAATCATATTTCAATCTGGACTAGAAAATTTTGAAACACAAGGAATTAATATTTCTGATTTTAAAAATAGAAATGTTAAAATAACTGGAACAGTCAGTGAATACAATAATAAATTAGAAATAACTCTTGATGATTCAAAATTAATAAAATTAGAAAAATAATACCCAAATCTAAAACTATAGAAAAAATAAGCCTAAATTAATAAAGTTATAATTACTTTATTAAATTTAGGTTTCTAAAATAACTATTTTTTAAAAAATTTAATTTATATACTCATTAATGGAATAAATAAGATTTTAAGAAAATAATAATAATCTAATTTAAATCATTAAACTTAAAAAAATTTATTTTTAATTTAAAAAAAATATTTCGTTAAAATCCATTAATTTAAGATAAAACTATCTCCACTCTAAAAAGAAATAGATTTAAATTAAAATCCATTAATTTAAGATAAAACTACCTCCACTCTAAAAAGAAATAGATTTAAATTAAAATCCATTAATTTAAGATAAAACTACCTCCACTCTAAAAAGAAATAGATTTAAAAAAAATTAAAATTTTAAATAAAATAAGTTTTCAATACCATTAAAATAATTATAAAAAACTTTAATATTTAAGGTATAATCTTAAAAAAAAAAATTATAATTAAAATAAGAAAGAATTAATAAAAAAAAGTTTATTAATTAATTATTATAAAAATATAAATAATCTATTTAAGATTTATATTAAAAAACTATTTAATTAAAATAGAATTACTTAAATAAATATTTAAAATTAAACTAAAGGTTATAATATGGTTAAAAAACGATTATTTGGAACTTTTGGTGTACGTAGAGTAGCAAATGAAGTTATGACTCCAGAATTTGCTTCAAGACTTGCAGCAAGTTATGGTACACTTGTACAAGGAACTGTAGCAATTGGTGGAGATACAAGAACCTCAACACCAATGCTTAAACATGCAATTACTGCAGGATTATTATCCTCAGGATGTGATGTAGTAGATTTAGGAATACTTCCAACTCCTGCAATACAATATGCAGTAAGAAAATATTATGATGGTGGAATTATAGTAACTGCTTCACATAATCCTCCAAAATATAATGGTCTTAAATTTGTAGATGAATTTGGTATTGGAACACCAGATGACATGGAACTTAAAGTTGAAGAAATGTTCTTTGATGGAGAACCTAAAAGAGCAAAATGGGATGAAATTGGAAAAGTATATACTAATGACAATATAATCTCAGAATATATTAATGATGCAATAAGTAGAGTAGATGCAGACGCAATTCGCAAAGCAAATCTCAAAGTTGTTGTTGATTGTGGATCTGGAGCAGGTTCTTATACAGCACCATATTTACTTAGAAAACTTGGATGTGATGTTACAACCTTAAATTCACAAGCAGATGGACATTTCCCTGGACGTAATCCAGAACCTATTGAAGAAAACTTACAAGATTTAATAGCTACTGTTAAAGAATTAGGTGCAGATATTGGTCTTGCTCATGATGGAGATGCAGATAGGACAATATGTATTGATGAAAAAGGAAACTTTGTTCTTGGAGATAAAACATTTTCACTTGTTGAAAAAGCAATGCTTAAAGAAAATAATGGAGGAACCATTGTAACTACTGTTGCAACTTCTACAGCAATTTATGATATTGCAGAAGAATATGGTGGAAACGTTATTGCAACTGCAGTAGGAGATTTACTTGTAGCAAGGAAACTTAAAGATACAAATGGACTATTTGGTGGAGAAGAAAATGGAGGATTAATTTTCCCTGAATTTGTTTATGGAAGAGATGCAGCAATGACTGTATCAAAAATCTTAGAAATTATTGCAAAAGAGAAAAAACCATTATCAGAACTTGTAAGTGAACTTCCAGTATATCATACTGTAAAAATGAAAACAGAATGTCCAGATGATCAAAAAGAAGAAGTAATGTCTAGAATAGCTGAAGAAATTAAAAACACAACAGATTATAAAATAGACAGAACTGATGGAGTTAAAATACTAAGAGAAGATGGATGGTTAATTATAAGACCTAGTGGAACAGAACCTATCTTTAGATGTTTTGCAGAAACAGACGACATCAATAAATCTAAAGAAATGACCGAATGGGGAATTTCACTTGTTAAAAAATATTTAAAATAGGTTAATTAATATTAATCCTATTTTATATACTTAAATTAAGGGGGAATTTTCACGAAATGTCCAAATTGTAATGCTGAAATCAGAGATAATGCTAAATTTTGTACAGAATGTGGTGAAAAGGTTTCAACAAATAAAAAAGAAATAAAAAATAAACAGACAGAACCAATTGATAATATTAGTAAAAAAAGATTAGACAATGGAGAAAAAGAGGAACATAAAATAAAAGAAAAATATACAAAAAACAAAAAAGAACCTATAGTAAAAGAAGAAAATAGAATAAAAGAATTAAATAAACATACAAATGTACTAGGATTATCTATTGGATTTGCATTTACAGGTTTATTCTTATTTTTAACATATACATTTTATGGAATATTTTATTCTAATGGAATCATAGATTTTACAACACAACTCTTTCTTACAATAGTAAGTTCAATATTCTTTGGAACATTTATTATGGGAATTACTTCTTGTGAAAATTATATTGACAGTAAAGTAAATGCAATAGTATTTTTCTTAATAACTACTAGTTTTGAATTAACAAGTGGTGGAATTTATTATATCCTTTACGATGTAATTACTAATGCACTTAACCAATTATCAACTGCTTTTGGTGCAATAGGAACTTCTAATCCTGGAGATTATGGAATGGTTATAATTTTAGATATAATAATTTTAATTCTTGTTAGTGGATTACTTGTTTTCTGCGGTACTTATCTTGGAACTTATCTTAAAAAAGTATATAGTGAATAACTATATTCTTTTATTTAATTTAATTAATTTTAACTTATTTTAGACATTTATTTAAAATTTCAATTTTTTAGTAAAAGACTTATTTTTAAAATTATATTCTAAGAAACTTAATAATGAGTCTGTTGAAATACTATATTTTATAATAATTTAAACCGTATTAATACTTAAAAATTAATTTTAAGAAATTTTATTCTAAAAATTAGAAAGATTTCAACAAAGCATTAATAGTTTAAAAAAAGAATTTTATACAAATATAAGAAACTTAATATTTATTTTTGCTTAACTTTAAATAAAAAATCTTTAAAATAATGTAAATAGAAACTATTGTTAAAATAAAATAATCTACTAAAATATTAATAATAAAATAAAATTATAAAAGAATAATAAAGACAAATATAAAATAAATTAAGTTAAGAACAACAATAGAAAAATAATAAATAAACATATACATTAAATAATTAAAAATAGAGTAAAAAAAATAATAAACAATTATACACACAAAATAATTAAAAAAAAAAAATAAGATAAAAAATTAAGAAAAACATACAAATAGTTAAATTAATAAGATTTAACTAAAAATTTTCAAGACATTCCATTTTAAGGAATTTAGCATCATCATTATTTGGATTAATTGCTAAAACTTTAGTAAATATATTTTCTGCTTCTGCAAATTTTCCAAGTTCCATTAAAGCTACACCTTTATTAATTAGGAATGATTCATTATCTTTTTCAATAGAAATAGCTTTATTATAACAATCTAATGCTTCAGAAAATCTACCTAATTCTAAAAGAGCATTACCTTTACGATTTTGAGCAGATGCATCAACTTCAGAGTCATCAAGACATAAAGATAATGTTTTATCATATGCTCTAAGTGCATCTTCTGGCCTTTCTAAATCAGTTAAAATGTTTCCAATTGCATTCCAAACTTCAGGATCAGAATCATCAATATTTAATAAAATATTATAAACTTGAAGTGCTTCTTCTAATCTATTTAAAACTTCAAGAATAAAACCTCTCCAATATAAAATAGAAGTATCTCCTGAATTAATTTTAATAGCTTCATCACTAGCTTTTAAGGCCTCTTGAGGATTACCAGAATTTAAAAGTGCAATAGCTTTATTATTCCAAATATATTCATTATTTTTATCTATTTTTAAAGCTTTATTATAACAGTTTAATGCCTCTTTAAATTTACCTAATCTAGTAAGATTATCTCCTTTTTTGTTTAAAAGGTAAACATCATTAGAATCATATTTTAAAGCAGCAGAATAACATAAAACAGATTTATCATATTTACCACTATCAAATAATATATCTGCTCTTTGAGTTATCATAGCTTTTTGATCTATTTTATCACCTTTCCAATCATCTACATCTAATTTTTCAAAATAAATGATTTGGAAAATATCTTCATCCTTAAGAGGTTTAACATACATCTTCTTAAATTCTTTAACCATCTCTTTTGAATTTTCATAACCCTCTTCTTGAGCTAAGTTATCATTATTTTTAAGGTCTTTAAATTTAATTAATTTTATGTCTGTAACTTTAGCTTCAAAAATTTTCTTTTTTTCTTTAGAAACTAAATTCCAATAACAATAAAGACGGTCTCCAACCTTTAAAGGATTTTTCCATAATTTTCTAATAGTCATCCTTTTTTTACCAGTTATAATATTAATATTCTGACTACCAAAGGACAATATAGGCATAATAACAACACACAAAATTATTTTTTTAAAATTTAAATATAAAAATTGTTTAAAAATTAAATATATTAAATAATTATCTAAAGATTTTCATTAATTAATATATTATCTATTTTATTATAATAATAAGTTTTCACTAAAAAATAAAAAATAAAAAATAATTAAATAGCTTAATTAAATTATTTAATAATTTCATTTCCAAATTCAGCAGTTTTTAAGAAAACTTCAGTATCTCTAAGATAATACTTTTTAAGATATTGTGCAAATTCTTTCATATCTAATGCATTTGGACTATCAATAGTATATAAACGTTGATCTAAAACATTTCTATTTCTAAATTGTTGTAATGTATAAATATCACATTTAACAGATTTTGCAATTGTTTCAACATCAGATAAAGACATGAGTTTAGGAACATAAGTTGTTCTACATTCAAGTACTACATCATCTCTATTATAAACCATTTCCATAGATGATTTAACAGCATCTCCAACAGGAGCACCTATTACCTCTTTATATTTATCAAAAGGGACTTTAATATCCATAGCAACATAATCAGTATAATCAAGTAAAGGTTCTAATCTATTTGGATAAACAGCACTAGTATCTAATTTAGTTTCAAGTCCAATATCTTTTGAATATTTCAATATACTTAATACATCATTAGATTGTACAAGTGGTTCTCCACCAGATATAACAACTGCATCCATAAAATCAGCATTATGATTAATAAGCTCTAATACCTCATCTAAAGGTTTTTCTGTTTTATCATCTAATAATTCTGGATTTTGACAATAAGGACATCTTAAAGGACATTGTGATAAAAATATCATAAAAGACATTCTACCATGAAAATCAACACTTGAAACAACTGATCCGCCAAAATACATCAAATCACATCTATATAGTAATTTAAATAATAAATAATAATTAAAAATAAATTAAATTTAACTAATTAAATAATTAAAAGCTAAACTAAAAAATAACTTAAATAATTAAATAATTAAAATATTTTAAAATAAAATTAAAATACGATAATTAATTATTCTACAATAGTATGTAAAATATCAATAAATCTTTTATCTTCTTCTAAAGTTGCAATACTTATTCTAATCCAATATTCATCAATACCTTTAAAAGAAGTACAATCACGTACAATTACACCTTTTTTCATTAATTCACGAGTAAGTTCTGCAGCAGTATAACCTGTATCATGAACATCAATTAACATGAAATTTGATTTTGATTTAAATACATGTAATGTTTTAAATTTAGAAACTTCATTATATAAATATTCTCTTGATTCAATTCCTTTAGCTGTGGAATATTTGATAAATTCTTTATCATTAAGTGTAGCCATTGCTGCAACATAAGATAATCTAGTAAGAGAAAATACTGGTTTAATTCTTAACATATAATCAATTGTTTCAGGATCAGATAAACCATAACCTACTCTTAAACCAGCAATACCCATAACTTTAGACATTGTTCTTATAATAAAAACATTAGAATAATCATTAATTAGTTTAGATTGAGTTTGTTCTGAATATTCAAAATATGCTTCATCAATAACAACTAAAGCATCAGTAGCCTCAATAATAGTTCTTAAGTCTTCTTCACTTACAACTGCCCCAGAAGGATTATTAGGTGAACAAATAAAAATTACTTTAGTTTTATTAGTAATTGCATCTAAAACAGATTGAACATCTAAAGTATTATTATCCATATTCCATTTAGCATAGACTGGTACTGCCCCATATGGTTTAAATAAAAATTCATAATAAGTATATGTTGGAAGAGGTGTTATAAATTCATCTCCAGGGTTTATGAAAGTTTTTGCTAAAACATCAATAATTTCATCTGCACCATCACCAGAAACAATTACATTTTCAGTTTTAACACCAGCATATTTTGCAAATTCACTTCTTAATTTTTCTAAATCAGTTTCAGGATACCTGTTAATAGTATGAATTTCACTTTCAATTGCTTTAATAGCATTTTCAGATGGTCCCCATGGATTTTCATTAGAACCTAATTTAATAATATCCTCTTTATTCACACCGAATTCATTAGCAATCTCATCCTCAGACCTTCCAGGTACATAAGGATCTAATTTCTTTACAACATCTCTTGCATTCATTTTAAAAACAACACCTATATTTATAAAAAAAATACACTTTATAAAATTCTTATTAAAATAAAAGTAAAATAGAATTTCAAAAGTTAAATAATAAAATTTAAAAAAGAAAGATAAAAGTATTTAATATGTAAAAAACATGAAAAAAATAAATTAAAACTTATTTAATAATTAAATAAAAAATAAAGATTAATTTAAATATAAACTCTTTAATCATATAGATTTAAACTAAATTTGATATAGGTTTAATCAAGATTATATGATTTAGAAAGTTTAACATAATGATCTGCATTCTCTTGAATTGATTCTATTTGTTCCTTAGAGACTTGTTTGATAAGTTTACCAGGAACACCTAAAATTAAACTTCCTTCAGGAAATTCTTTACCTTCACTTACAACTGCTCCAGCACCTACAATAGAATTTTTACCAATATGTGCATTATTAAGTACAGTAGCATTCATACCAATAAGAACATTATCCTCAATAGTACATCCATGGACAACTGCTCCATGACCAATAGTTACATTATCCCCAATAGTTAATGGGATATCTTTAGTAGCATGAAGTACACAATTATCCTGAACATTTGAGTTTTTACCTATTTTAATAGGTGCTACATCACCTCTAATAACTGCACCATACCAAACAGATACATTTTCATCAAGTTCAACATCACCTACAATATGAGTACCTGGAAATATTTCAGTACTTTCTTTAATTTCCATATTTTATAACCTCACTATAATTTTTCTAATAATAATACTTTTATAATAAAAATCAATATTTGAAATTTTTTTATATTAATTATATAAAAATAATAAAAAATTTAATAAAAGTAATAATTAATCATCATTACCTTTATTTTGAATAATGTGCTCTTGTTTTAATAAAACTCTTTTATTAGAACCAACATCAGTAGTTAATAAAACACCAGAACCTATTGAAGAATTAGATCCTACTTTTACACCAGGACTTAAACTAGAGTTAATACCTGTTTTTGTGTAATCTCCTACAATAGCTCCTAATTTACGTCTACCACTGTCAATTTTTTTATTTTTAATAATAGTTCTAACAGTCCTATTATCAAAACGTAGATTTGCAATATTAGTTCCAGCTGCAATATTACAATTAGAACCTAAAACAGAATCACCAACATAACTTAAATGACTTACATTAGTATTTTCCATAATAATTGAATTTTTAATTTCTACAGCATTACCAATATGAACATTATCTCCAAAGTATGTATTACCCCTAATATATGAATTAGGTCCTATATCACAGTTTTTACCAATATATACTGGTCCTTCAATATATACTCCTGCTTTAATAATACTTCCTTCATCAAGGTAAACTTCTCCATGAATAGTTACTCCATTTTCAATTTCACCTTTAATTTCAGTTTTTACATTATTAAGTAATTTTTCATTTATCTCAATAAGCTCCCATGGTTTACCAATATCAATCCAGTTTTTAGTTGTTTTATGCCCTCTTACTGTTTTACCATCTTTAATTTGCATAATTAAAGAATCAGTGATTTCATACTCACCACGAGGAGACAATTCAGTATTTTCAATTTTTTCAAATATATCTTTATTAAATATATAAATTCCTGTGTTAATTAAATTACTTGGAGCTTTACCTTTTTCAGGTTTTTCAATAATATTCACTACATTATGGCCTTTAACTTCAACAACACCAAATCCAGTTGGATCTTCAACTTCTTTTAATACCATTAATGTATCTGGTTTATTTTCTTTAAAATCATCAATAATTTCAGACAATATAGAAACATCTAAGATAATATCTCCATTAAGAGCTATAATACTATCATCAACAAAATCAGAAGCATAACCAATAGCATTAGCAGTTCCTCTTAAATCAGTTTGAGTTTTATAAGAGATATTTACTCCAAAATCACTTCCATCTTTGAAGTAATTTCTAACCATATTTTCTTTGTATCCTACAATTAAAAGAATATCTTTAATACCACAATCTCTTAATGCTTCTATGTTATATTGAATGATTGGTTTTCCAGCTACAGGTAACATTGTTTTAGGCTTTGTAATAGTTAATGGCCTCATCCTTGTTCCTTCACCTGCACTTAAAATTACAGCTTTCAATTTTAATTCCTCCGATTGTAAATCACGATAAAATAATCAAAAAAAATATTAAACAATTTTTTAAATTATAAATATTAAATTATAATAAATATTTTGTTTTAACTATACTTATTATTTTGTATCTTAATAATATTAAATTAATGTTTTCTAAAAAAAATATAAAAAATATCTAAATTATAAAAATCATGATTTTAAATAAAAATATTTAAAAAAAGTAAGTAATAATAATTAAAAATAGAAAATTGATTTTCTTAAAATTCTTAAATTTATATAAACTATTTTAAATTTAAAAATAAATAAAATTTAGCAAAAAATAAGTCTTAAATGTATTAAAAATAAAATAAAATTAAGATAAATTAGATTTAATTATATCAAGACATTTATCTTTAATTTCATTTGCTTTTTCTTCAGTTTTTGCTTCTAAAGTTATTCTAATATAATTTTCAGTACCAGATGGTCTTACAAGTACCCAACTACCATCTTTAAAACTTAAACGTACACCATCAATAGTGTTTACATCTTTAATATCATCAAATGCATGTTTAAGTAATTCTTCCATATCTTCCATTATTTTAACTTTATCTTCTTTTGAACAAGTTATTTTTTCACGAATATTTGGATAGTTTGGCATTTCACCAAGAAGTTTTGAAAGTGGGCCTTCATGAGATACAATATCTGCAAGTCTTAAACCAGATAACAATCCATCTGGACACATGCAAAAATCAGGATGTAACCATGTTCCAGAAGGTTCTCCTCCAAAACTACCATTATTTTTTAATATAGCATCTGCAACTGCAACATCCCCTACAGGAGTACGTAAAACTTTACCACCTACAGCTTCAACTGCTTCATCTATAACAATACCTGCATCTACAGTAGTTACTACAGTACCTCCAAATTTAGATGCAACAAGAGCAAGAAGTTTATCAAAATCTACAACTTTACCAGTTTCATCTACTGCCATCATACGATCAGCATCACCATCATGAGCAATACCTAAATTTGCACCAGTAGCTTTTACTACTTTTTTAAGAGATCCGAGATTTGCATCATTAGGTTCAGGATTACGTCCTGGGAAGAAACCATCTACTTGTGAGTTTAATGTAATAACTTCACAACCTGCACGTCTAAATACAATAGGAGATATTTCACTACCAGCACCAGATGCACAGTCAATGACTACTTTAAATCCTGGTTTAATATTTACCATACTTAATAAATCATTCATATATTCTTTTTTAATTTCTTTATTTTCAGTAATTGAACCTATTTTATCCCAAGAAATATTAATATAATTTTTATTGAAATAAATGTCTTCAATTTCTTTTTCTTGGAGAGGAGTATATGCCATACCATTCTTATTCCATAATTTAATACCATTATATCTTGAAGGATTATGTGAAGCAGTTATCATTATACCTGCATCTGCAGATAATTTTTCAGTAGCATATCCTACAAGAGGAGTTGGAACCATACCTAATTTAATAACATTTACTCCACTTTCAACAAGCCCTGCAGTAATAGCTTGATCTAACATTTTATTTGTTGTTCTAGTATCATAACCAAGTACTACATTACCTTCATTACCAAGATAACTTGCAAGAGATTTACCTACATTTAATGCAAGTTCTGCAGTAACTTCTGAACCAATTTCTCCTCTAATTCCAGAAGTTCCAAATAAAGTTTTATTTACCATATTATAACCTCAGAATAATTAAGCACCAAATTTATGAGAATAATTCATTAAATCTAACATAATATTCATTACATCACTACCTCTAATTCTACAGAGGCCTCCTTTATAAGTTGCAAATTCATTATATTCTTCTACATCATCAGTTCTTACTTCAGGACCTCTAATTAAAATAGGTACAGGATCCCCAGTATGATTTTTAACTGAAATTGGTGTTGAATGATCTGCAGTTAAAAAGATATAACAATCTTCAAGTTTTAATAATTCACTCATTACAACTTTATCAACTTTTTCAATAAATTCTAATTTTTGTTTTGTATTTCCATCATGCCCTGCTTCATCAGCACCATCAATATTAATTAAGAAGAAGTCATGTTCTGAATTATTTACTTGATCTACAATAGTATCCCTAATATTTTCAAGATTAGTGTCTACTCCACCAGTAACATCTTCCATTTCAATAATATCCATTCCTGCAAAACGACCAATACCCATAATTAAACCAGTTTCTGCAATACATGCAGAATTTACCTCATATTTATCATTAAATGATTCTACATCTGGAACTTCCCCAGCACCACGAGGAATAACAACATTAGCTGGAGGTAAATTATTATTAATTCTTTCAATGTTTACTGGATGATCTTTAATCATATCATATGTTTTCATAACTATTTTATTAACTAAATCTGCAGTTTTTTTAGCTTTTTCACTATCATCTAAAGGCATAACTTTAGCAGGAGCATTACCTTCAACTTTTGGATCTGCATCTGAGATATTTCCAGATAAACCTTCACCTCTAAGTACTAAAACTGCACGGTGTCCAGTGGATTCTTTAAATATAATTTTAACATCTTCATAACCTTCAATTACCATTTTATTTAAGGTTTCAACAAGATCTTTTGTACCATCCCTAATCCTACCAGCACGTCTATCAGTTACAATACCATTTTCATCCATTGTTGAAAAATTACATCTAAATGCAATATCACCTGGAATAACATCTAATCCTACACCAGAAGCTTCAAAAGGACCTCTTCCAGTATATACTTCATATGGATTGTATCCTAAAATAGAAAGATGAGCAGTGTCACTTCCAGGTCTAATACCTGGAGCAATAGAATCCATAATTCCAGTTATACCCTCTTTAGCCATTTTATCCATATTTGGAGTATTAGCTGCTTGAAGAGGAGTTTGATTGTTAAGTTCTTTTAAAGGACGATCTCCCATACCGTCCATTACTAATATTAATCCTTTCATTCAAAATCACCAAAATTATAAAATAAAATTACTATATTAAAATAGTAAATTTATGATTAAAAATCATAAAATAAATATTATAAATATAAATATTGATTTATAAACATATAAAATTTATTTAAAAAAAATTGAAAAAGAAATAAAATTAAATAGATTAAAAAAAATTAAAAAAATAAAAATAAGCTAGGAAAATATAATCTTATTATAAAATATAGTTTATATCTTATTTAAATATAAAAAATTTATAAAGACTTAAAACAAATGAAAATATTTTAAAAATAAAAAAAGTAAATAAATCTAAAAATTATAGAATTTAGATTTTATAAACAACAGATAATTCCAACAATAGCTCCAGTAATAGTTGCTAATAAATTAACATGTTCATTTGTTAAATAATTACGATTTTCAAATACTGCTCCTAATAAACTATCCATAAAACAACCAACAGTACCAGAAATTACAGAAATTTTAATTGAAATCCAAATATTTGGTAAAACACCAAGTAAAAATGCAGCAATTCCAATGATAAAAGCTCCAATAATACCTGCTAAAGTTCCTCTAACAGAAACTGCCCCATTAGTACCTGGTTGAACTTTTTTAAAATTAGTAATTAAACGAGGAGTTGATAAAATACCAATTTCACTACCTAATGTATCAGAAGTTGCTGTAGCAATAGCTCCTATAAAACCACCGACAAAAGGAAGATAATAACCACCAAATGCAGCCATAACAAATGCTACTACCCCATTAGAAATAACATTTTTAGCAGTACGTCTACCTTCAAATTCTCCTAAACGTTTTTTATAATCTTTTGAATAATAAGTTGCACCAATACCCATAATAAAGAATAGGACAATAATTAATAACCAATTTAAACCTGCAGATAATAATATGACAATACCCATAATTATCATACATACAGAACCTAAGAAATCTAATGCTTTTCTTTTATAAATAAAAGCCCCTAAAATAAATAATATTACTACAGAAATAACATTTATCCATATTTGCCCAGTCATAAAATCACATTTAATAAAATTACTTAAAATTATGTAATTAATTAAATATAAAATTTATCTTAATATATAAAAATACTTAAAAAATAACTAGAAAAAGGAAAAATATCAAAAAATTAAATAAATTTTAATAAGAGTTTAATTAAATAAAGAAAAATTAGAAAATAAAAGTTTTTAAGTAAAATTAAAAACTTCAATTAATTTAAACTAAAAAATAAAATAAATAAAGTTTAATCAAACTTAATTGTATACTTTACTTTTAATGATTTCTACTCTATTAAGAGGGTAGATTTTTTTAGCATTATGGTAAATTTCAGAAGCTAATCTACCATTAGTTAAAATTTCAGTGAATTCTTTGAAAGATTTTTCACTAGCAGATTCAGTAACTAAGTTTTTAATAGTTTCTCTCATGAATTTTTGTTGAGAAGATTTAGCTCTTTTATTAGTTACAGCTAAAACATGAACTTTAATTTCATGTCCATCTTTAGTTTTTACAATAGCAATAGAATCAATTCTACTAGTACCTCTTCTAATCATACTTCTAATACGATCAGAAGTGATTTTATGTCCTGCAAATCTAGTATTTGCTACTTTTCCTGCAACATTATTAATTTCAAAGTTTAATTTGATGTATTGTTTTGAGAAATCTCCAGTTAATTCCCTCATAGTTACATCAACATTTCTTCCAATTAAAAATTCAGGATCTCTAGAAGGAGTTTCTCCTATTTCTTTTTCACCAAATTCAATAGGTGCTTTAATATCATACCATACTTTTTCTCTCCAAGTATCACGTACTCGACGTTTTGCTTTTGCCATTTTATATCATTCCTCACAATAATTTTTTTGTTAATCCCTTAATTATATAAGAAATTTTATTAAATAATTGATAAAGTTAGATACGGCTATCTAACATGATTAAATTTGAATATTGGCTTGTAAATATTAAAAATAATAACTAGATTCAATATAAAAAAATAAACTTACTTTTAAAAAGAAATTTCTAAAATAATTATAGAATAAAATATAAATTAAATATATAAAAAGTCAACTATAAAATCTAGTACTTTAAATAATGAGAGTTATATCCCTAAAATAAGATAAAGAATTTATTTAACTCTTTAATTTACAATCCAACTAATATAGGCTCAGCCTATCTTAATTTGAAAATATTTTGAAATAAAAGTTTTAAAAGTTTAAAACCCGCCCTAAAAGGTTAATATAATTTTTAAATTTAATAATATATAAAACTTTGTTTAAAATTAAATATTTAAAGGTTGATTCATAAATTTATAATGATTAACATATCTTTCTAAAACTTCATCAATTGGACCTTCATCTTGATAAACTTTAATTCCTTTTTTATCTAAACGCATTTTAGATTTAAATCCAATTTGAACACAAATAACTAAATCAACATCATGTAAAAGTTTTACAATTTTTACACCTTGATGCTTTCTATCTTCATCAATCTCAACTTCACGTTTTTCAAGAAATTTAGTATTTTCACCATTAAACTCATAAACATATAATGTTTTTGATTTACCAAAATGTAAATCCACATCTTTACCATTTGATGATGATACAGCAATTTTCATAAAAGATACCCCAATATTATAAAATTTAAAAAAAATAATAATTAACTATAAAAAATAAGTAAAAATAAAAATAAAGATTTAATCTTTAATTTTATTAATTAATTTTGCAACATTATTCGCAAATAATTTAATTGTTGCAATACCATCTTCATCATCTTTATAAGCCCCTTTTGGACCAGCGAAAACCATATTCCAATAATTACTACCTGGAATAATCATTTCATTGATAATAAAGAACATTGACATTTCTTGTAATGTTAAAGTTAATCCACCACGTCTTGCAATAGCAATTGGTCCACCAACCATCCAAGACAAGAATTTATCATTACCACGAGAAAGTTTACCTATTCTTTGAAGAGCAGCCATCATATCTCCACGAGCAGTTCCAAAGTATACTGGAGCAGCAGGAATAAAACCATCAGCTTCTCTTAATTTATCAGCAATTTCATTGATTCCATCATCAAAAACACATTTACCAGTTTCACCACAAGATCCACATGCAATACAAGAGTGAATACTTTTATCTCCAATGTTTATAATTTCAGTATCAAGACCATTAGCTTCAATTTCTTTAGCACAGATTTTTAAAATACTCATAGTATTTCCATCAGAACGTGGACTACCACATAAAAGAATAACTTTTGAGATAATAAAGCCCCCTAATCATCTTTAACTACGATACATTCATTAGGACATAAATCTACACAAGTTTCACATAAACTACATTCGTCTATATTAACAGGAGTAACTTTACCATCTACCCATTCTAAAACTTCCATAGTACATAAATCTACACAGTCTCCACATTCATCTTCGCCATCACATTTATCATGATCAATTGTAATTGTTACCATAAAAATCACTTCCTCCAAAATATATTAAAAAATTGTATAATCTAAGTTTAATTTAATAAAACTTATATATAATATTTTTTTATTTATTAATAAATATTTAGTATATAAATAGAAACCAATATAAATAAAAAATTTACTTCTATAAACTAATTTTAAATAAAAATAATAAAAATAATTAAAAAAACTATTCTACTGCATGATGACAATCACAATCATAATCATCATCTAATGAAAGAATAGTTCTATAAATTAATGCTAAAAGATCCTCTTTTTTCTGGGCCATAATTTCTCCAACTTCCTCAAAAGTTAGTTTAGTTGGAGAAATAGAAGTTCCAAAATTACTAACGACACAAATTGTTTCATAACATATACCCATTTCACGTGCAAGTACTGCTTCTGGAAGTCCAGTCATTCCAACTATATCTCCACCAATAATTTTAAACATTTTAATTTCTGCAGGAGTCTCAAATCTAGGACCTTCAGTACAGACATAAGTTCCATGAGGTATAACTGGAGAATCTTGACTTTGATTATCAAATATTGCTTTTCTAAGTCGTGGACAATAAGGTTCAGACATGTCAATATGAACAACTTGATTATCAAAGAAAGTCCTATCTCTTAATACAGTGAAATCTAAAAAGTCATCAGCAAGTACTATTGATCCAGGAGGCATTTGCATATTAATAGAACCTACTGCATTTGTAGAAATAATTTGATCTACACCACAATCTTTTAAAGCCTTAATATTTGCTTTATAATTAATTTTATGTGGTGGAGTTGTATGTCCTTTATGATGACGAGGTATAAAGACAACATCTTTTGATTTAATTTTTAGAAAAGATACATTAACAAACCCATACTCTGTATTAACAGTTTTTTCTTCAACTGAATCTGCAAGCTCAGTGATTTCTTCTACACCACTACCTCCAATAATTCCTAACATACAATCACCAAATTATCCTTTTGTTACTGCAAGAGGTGTAACTTTTGCTACAAGTTTTGCAATACCTGCCATATCAGATGTTTTAACTACACTATCAATATTTTTATAAGCTCCTGGTGCTTCTTCAGCAAGGACAGGATTAGTATTAGCTTTAACTAAAATACCTTTATTTTCAAGATCTTTCTCAATACCTTCTGGAGTGAAATCCTTTTTAGCTTGAGTTCTAGATAATACTCTTCCTGCACCATGAGCTGTTGAACCAAATGTTTCTTCCATAGCAACATCAGTACCATGAAGAATATATGAAGCAGTACCCATAGTTCCAGGAATTAAAACAGGTTGACCAATACTACGATAATCTTTAGGAACTTCAATTCTACCAGGACCAAATGCCCTTGTTGCACCTTTTCTATGAACGTATACATCTTGACTAAAGTTTTTAATTTTATGATGTTCTTTTTTAGCAATATTATGTGCTACATCATAAACAATACCCATATTCATGTCAGAAGCGGATTGATTAAATACTGATTCAAATGATTCTCTTACCCAATGAGTCATCATTTGTCTATTAGCCCATGCATAATTAGCTGCAGCATACATTGCTCTTATATATTTTTGAGCTTCTTTAGAATCAATTGGAGCACATGCAAGTTGTCTATCTGGAAGATTAACTTCATATTTTTTATATGCTTTATCCATCAATCTTAAATAATCAGAACATACTTGATGACCACAACCACGTGAACCAGAGTGAATCATAATACTTATAGTTCCAGGAACGATACCAAATGCTTTAGCTGCTTTTTCATTATAAATTTCATCAACTTTTTGAACTTCTAAAAAGTGATTTCCAGATCCAAGGGACCCTAATTGAGGAATACCTCTTCTTTTTGCTTTATCTGAAACAAAAGAAGCATCAGCATCTAACATCCTACCATTTTCTTCTAAAAATTTTAAATCATCATCCCAACCATATCCATTATCTACAGCCCATTCAGCACCATAATTTAAAACATCATCAATTTGATTTTGTTTAAGATGAACTCTTCCTTTACTTCCAACACCAGAAGGAATATTCTTAAATAAGACATCAACAAGTTCTTTAAGTTTAGGTTTTACATCATCTTCAGTTAAATTAGTTCTAATTAATCTTACACCACAATTAATATCAAAACCTACACCACCAGGACTTATAACACCATTTTTAGTACCAACTGCACCTACACCACCAATACTAAAACCATAACCAAAATGAATATCAGGTAATCCTATAGAATATTTTTGAATTCCAGGTAAACAAGCAACATTAGCTACTTGTTCAAGTGAACCTTCATCAATATTTTCAAATCCTTCATCATCAATGTATATTCTTCCAGGAACCCTCATAGCCTTTTTATAACTACTTGGAATTTCCCAAACATTATCACGAACTTTTGTAACTTCTTCTTTAATACTCATATAATCACTATACGTTTTGATAGAATAAAATAATTAAAATAATTAAAAATAAATAAAAATTTTAAACTTAAGCTTTAGAATATTTAAGATAAAAAATCTCAATATTCTATTATAATATACTATTTATTATATAAATACTTAATAGTTATTGTATTTAGAAATTAAAAATACTAAAAAAGAAAATATTCAAAATATATTTAATTAAAAATTTAAGATTATTCACTTATTAAATTAAAAAAACATATCATAAATTTAAATCTTAAAAACTATTTTTTATAATAATTTAAGCTTAGTTAATACCTTAAATTAAATTTAAAAAAAATATTCTAAAAATTAGAAATGTTTTAGCAAATTCAAAAAAAATAAAAAATAAAAAATAATTAAAATAGTAAAGAAATCATAAAAAATAGATAAAGAGAAATTAAATTATTAAATAATATTTTATTATAAAAATCATAAATCAAGTATAACTCTAGTCATAAAATACTCATTTTTTTCAAGAACTTCCATCATATGAAATGTTATTGCTTTAACTTCAGAACCTCTTTGATGTTTATTCCAATCCATATTTTCGCCTTTAACTACTCCTTTTAGTTTATATGGATTTTCTAAATTTTTATCTCCTTTTGATATTGATAAATCAAAATCAGAAAATAATATAAAATTAACATCAGATAAAAAAAGTAATTCTTCTAAATAATCATAAAGTAAAGATACTAAATCCTCAGATTCAATTTCAATAGTAAATTCTTTATCATTATTAACATTTGATGTATTAGAAATAACATTAAACATTGCTAAACCTGAATTTTCAAAAGCTTCTTCTAAAGTTTGACCATATGCAAAAAATCCGATATCAGCAGTAACATCAAAAAATTCATATTGTTTATTTAATTTAATTTGGTATTCATTATCTAAAGACATAATAACACTGATTTAATTTTTGTATTAAATAAATAAAGTATATAATTGGTTTTATTAATTATTAATATTAGTTTTCAAATGGGGTCTTGGTTTTTCTTTATATAATATTTTTAACACTATTAAAAGTAGTGAGTGATTAAAATGTTCAATAATACTGATACAAAATTAAATGCAGATTTAAGGAAAAAAACTACACTTTATGATGTAATAGTATTTAATGATATAAGTATTCAATCTTGCATGGTAATACTAATGGTTTTATTAGTATTGCTTATTACTATACTATCTATTATTAGAGTATAATCCTACAAATTATTTGTTAAATTTTTCGTCCTAACAAATAACTACCAAACCCTATTACTTTAATTAACTATTAGTATTCCATGCATAATTTAGTTAACTATAAATACCTAAATGCCTTAAAAATTTAAAAACCTATAATAAAATATTAACTAAATTATAATAGCAATAAAGTAATAGAATAATAGATATAAATTCATTTGCATAAGAGATTATGCTATCAAAGTATAATAAGTAAAAGAATTAACTTATTATACATTATTAAAATTCAATTCATAAAATTAATTTATTTATTTATTTAAATAAATTATATTAATATATACTTCATTAAAAAATTTTAATATTAAAGCCACAAACCTAAAAAATCATGTTTATAAATGAAGTATATATTAAAATTCAACTTATTTTTTACTTAAAATTAACTAAATTTTTTAAATTATTTCTTAAAATAACTTATTTAGAAGATTAGTATTAACTACTTTAAATTAGAATATTAAGTATATTTTAAAACTTAAACTTTAAATTAAAATAAAATAAATAAGTATTAAATTTAAAATTAAATTTAATTAATCTAATTTATTACAAACTTCATTAACTATAGCAAGTGCATTATGTACTCTTGGAAATCCTATATATGGCACAAGTGCAGAAATAGTACTAATTAAAGTTTCTTTATCATTACCTACTTTTAAATTACCTTTAACATGAATTCTCAATTGATCTTCACAACCACGTAATGATAAAATATAAGTAAATGAAACAAGTTCTCTATCTTTATCACTTAATCCATTTCTTGCATAAAAGTCTCCAAAAGCAAAACCAGATATAAAATCCCAAATATGTTTTTGATTATTAGGAGCATTTTCAATACTTGAATCTATAAAGTCCTTACCAAAATTATTAGCTTGAATATCATAACCTACTTTTATTCTATTATCTCTATTAGTTGTTGATTGATTAGGAAGAGGTAAATTTATACCAATATCTTTAAATACATCATTAGTTTTATTTAAAAAATCATATGTTTTTGCAAGACCAATATAAGGTAATGATTGATATAAAACTTCTTTAATTTCAATAGGACTAATTCCTAAATCTAAAGACTTAATTAAAATCTCAGAATATTGATTTAAAGATTGATTTGCAATTAAAGTAGCTAAAGTTACAAGTAATCTGGACCTTGTAGATAAAGTACAATTTTCAAATACATCATATAATAAAAAATTATCTAAAATATCAACTAATTCTGGATCAGAATATTTTAAGTCAGGATTATAATTAGATATTAATTCCATATCCTTACCATATAAATCATGATTTAAACTCATAAAATTCACCATTAACTATTTAAAATATAATATCTTTATATTTTAGAAAATATTAAAAGTAAATAACAACTATAAAATGAAAAATTAAATTTAATTTAATAATCGATAATTTAAAAGATGAATAAAAGAATTATACAGTTATAAATATTTTAATTTACAAATATAAAGATAAAAATTAAAATAGATATTAAAAATATCACATATTATATATAAATTAAAGTTTATTATAATATTTAATAATATCCTTAAAAAATTAGGAGATTAAAAAAGAGGAGAAATATGATTAGTATAAGTGCATCATTAGCAAATCTAGTAATATATTTAATTGAAAGTCTAGGATACTTTGGAATATTTTTAGGAATGACCATAGAAAGTGCATGTATTCCACTTCCTAGTGAAGTCATTATGACATTTGCAGGCTTTGTTGTTAACGAAGGAAAATTAACTTTAACTAATATCATATTAGTAGGAATACTTGGAAATCTTGTAGGATCTTTAATTACATATTACATTGGACTTAAAGGTGCAAGACCATTATTAGAAAAATATGGAAAATATATTTTAATAACTAAAGAAAAATTAGACAATGCAGATAAATGGTTTAATAAACATGGAGATGCTGCAGTATTTTTTGGAAGAATATTACCTGGTATAAGAACATTTATTTCATTACCTGCTGGAATAAATAAAATGGATATTAAAAAATTTATTATATATACATTAATTGGTTCTGGAATATGGACTTCAATACTTGCAATAATTGGAATAGAATTAGGAAAAGATTGGAGCATAATAAGTCAATACTTTAGAATATTTGATATAATAATAGGAATAGCAATATTATTAATAATAATTTATTATGTTATAAAACATAGAAAAAACAAAAAAGCAAATAAATACTAAATTATTTTAAAATTTCTATTAAAAGAATTTATTTACATATAAAAAAGAAAAAAGGATAATTTAAGACTAATTTAAAAGTTTAAAAATCTTTAATAAAAATTTTAATATATTAAAAAAATTATCTATTAAAAATTTAAGCTTTTTAAACATTTTAATAATATAAAATAGATTTTAAGATTTAATATTACGAATATCTTCAGGATTAAATCTTAAAAGAATTTGTCTTGAATTACCTCTAACTCCTTTTCCAGTAAGTTTAGTATCAATCAACCTTAAAAATTCTAGTTTATCTAAAGTTCTATTAAAAGTTGCATAACTTAAACCTGTACTTTCTTTAAATCTATCAGACAAGTCACCAGCAGTTAATACTTCATCAGAATCTGCAACTATTTTTAATAACTGTCTTTCTACATCACTTAAAGATTTATATGTTTCAATAAGATTTACAGAAACCTGTTTATTTTTAGCTTCTTCTAAAAATTCCTCAGTAACAAAAGGACTCGCATTTGCTTCAGCAATATTTCCACAAACCTTAAGTAAATCAATACCTACCCTTAAATCCCCACTATCTAAGGTATAATCTGTTATTTCTTCAAGAATTTCATCAGAAATTACTCCTTCATAAAAACCGTAATGTACTCTTTTTGATAGAATACTTAGTAACTCAGAACGACTATATGGAGAAAAAACAATATCATGAGGAATAAATACAGTATTAACATTTTTATCTAATGCATATTTAAATTCTAAATCAGAAACAATTGCAAAAACTCCAGTTTTTACTCCAGGAAATTCTTCATAAGCTCTTAAAATATCATAAAATATTTTATTAGCTTGATTATTTTGAAATAAATAATTTACATCATCAAATGCAACCATTAAAGCTTTATCTTTTTCTTGTAAATAATTCATGACTTGTTTATAAATTCTTGAATAAGGAACTCCAGTTTCAGGAGGTTCATGACCAAAGATTTTCTTAAATATTTGAGAGAATATACTGAAACGAGTTGTATGAAGTTGACAATTAATATAACAACAGACAACTTTATTAGTTGTCTCTTCAACAAGATCAAAAACTCTTTTAACTGCAGTAGTTTTACCTGTTGCACAAGATCCTAAAATAACTGCATTAGTTGGACGACCTCCCCTTAAAGCTGGTTTAATATCCATTGCCATAGCTTCCATTTGTCTATCCCTAAAATCATAATTTTGAGGAACATAATCTGGATTAAAAACATTTATATTTTTAAAAACTGTTTCATCATACATTAATATATCTTTAATTCCCATAGACTCACTCCACAATTGAATTTATAAAATTACAAAATTTAATAATATCTTAAGAAACCAATGCAAAAAATATAATTTAAATAATAATTTCTTTAATAAAATTATAAGTTAGTATTAAATTTTAAAATCAAATAATAAATAATTTTAGATTATCATATTAAATTTTTTTAAATAATTAAAATAAAACTTATTAAAAATTTTATCTAAAAACTTAAAAACATATAACAAAATATAGAATAATTCTTAAAAAAACCATATAACATTTTATTTCAAAAATAAATAGATCTTAATCATGAAAAGATAATTTTAACAAACTAATTAATATAAAAAATTTAGAAAAATAAGAAATAAAAACTTTCATTTAATATTAATTTAATAAACTATTAAATTATAATGTTTACATGTACATGATAATAAAATAAAATAAAATAATAAAAAATGTAATTAATTAAATTAGAAATATAAACAAAATAAAATAAATTAATCACATAAATTGATTAATTCTACATCCTCATTATCTTTAATCCAATTAGTTAACTCTTCAGCATATACTAATTTTTTCCTTTTAATATTATCTGCATCTTGAAGCAATTTTTCATTTTTAGGTCTAGAATATTTAGTTACAATATTTCCAAAATCCATACCTGCTAATATTAATGACTTAGCACCTAATGCGAGAGATAAAAACATTGCTCTATCTCCATCTGTAAATCCTCCAAAGTTATAAAGATGTCCAAAAGGAGTAGATTGAGTAGTTCCTAAAATATTATCAAAGAAAGAAGTATATTTTTCAATAGCTTCTTTATTATTACCATGAGCATGAATAACCATATATGAATCCCTACAATTAGCAGCTAATAAATCATCAATATTACCATCTAAATCAGTTGCAATTATATCTGGAACAATATACTCTTCTAAAAGTGCAGTAGTAGAACCATCAGCAGAAACAAGTACATAATCATCTAAATTATAATTTTCTTTAATATAATTAATATGCTCTTTAATAGATGGACCAGCACCAAATATTATAAATTTATTAGTATCCTTAAAATTTACAATATCATTTTTAAAATCATCAATATTAAGACAGCCTTCTTCATCTAAAATTCTATTTAAAATTTTAGCTGAAGATTCATCATCTTCCCTAATAAATTCAAAGTCATTTAAAATTTTTTTATACCATAATTCCCAATCTGCAAATTTCATAATTAAATATATTTATTCAATATAAATAAAGTTTATTAAAATCAATTAAAATAAAAAATCTTTAAAAAGGACAAATAAAAATATATAACACTAAAATTAATAGATAATAACTTAATATAAATATTTTAAATAATAATAAAAAAGAAGATAAATAAAACAATGAGAAATAAAAAGATAATAAAAGAAATATCAAAAAATAAAAAAAATAAAAAAATAAATCCAATAAAAATTAATAAAAACAATAAACAAAAAACTTTAATATTAAATAAATTAAAAATTTTATATAGCTTGAAAAAAAATATCATAAGAAAAATATCAAGCTTTTGATTTTATTAATGGAGGAAAACATATATGAATAATATATTATTAATGCTTCCAGGACCTGTAAATGTGGAACCTAATGTTCTTGCAGCAATGTCCAAAAACATTGTCAACCATAGAGGAGACGAGTTTGGAAGAATATATAATGAGACATGTGAAAAAATGTCTAAAGTATTCAAAACTCAAAATCAATCTTATATTCTTACATCATCTGGTACTGGTGGTATGGAAGCTGCTATAGCAAATATAGCAAATCCTAAAGAAAAAATATTAAGTGTAGTAGGAGGTAAATTTGGAGAACGTTTCGCAGATATTGCTAGAGTACATGGAATAGATGTAGAAGAATTAGCAGTAAAATGGGGAACTGCTGTAACTCCTGAAGCTATTGAAGCAGCACTTGAAGCAGATGAAGATATTAAAGCTGTAAGTCTTATTCATAACGAAACTTCCACAGGTGTAGCTGCACCAATTAAAGAAATTGGTAAAGTTATGAAAAATTACGATGCTTTATATGTTGTAGATACTGTATCTTCCCTTGCTGGAGATAATGTAGATGTAGATAAATATGGAATTGATGTCTGTGTTACAGGATCACAAAAATGTTTAGCAGCACCACCAGGACTTTCTGCTATTACATTAAGTGATGATGCATGGAAAGCTGTTGAAAATGTAGATGCACAAACTTACTATTTCAACATGAAAAAATATAGGGAAAGCGGAAACAAAAATCCTGCTCAAACACCATATACCCCATCTGTATCTTCAATATATGGATTACTTGAAGCACTTAATGATATTGAAAGAGAAGGATTAGATAATAGGATTGCACGTCACCATAAAAATGCAGAAGCTTGTAGAAATGCAGTAAAAGCATTAGGTCTCGAATTATTCGCAGAAGAAGAACATGCATCCTGTACTGTAACTGCAGTAAAAATGCCTGAAGGAAAAACTGATGATCAAATTAGAGGAACTATGTTAAACAAATATGGTGTCCAATTAGCTGGAGGACAAGATCATCTTAAAGGTAATATCTTCAGAATAGGACATATGGGTTCAACTAATTATAAAGAATTAGCTATAACCTTTACTGCATTAGGTATGACCTTAAATGAAGCTGGAATTGATGTAGAACCAGGTGCTGGTGTAACTGCATTAGCAAAAACATACTTACAATAATTCCTCTTTTTTTCTTTTTTTACTAATTTTATTAACTTAAACAATCTAATAACTTATTTTAAAAGATTTAAATTAATAAAGCATATAAATATGATGAAAATAAGAAATCAACAAATACTTTTTTTTAAAAAATCTTATTATACATCATAAAAAATAAATTAAAAATACCAAAAATATAAATAATTATAAATTTATTAAAAAAATAATAAATTTAAATATTAAAATTAAATAAATTTAATAAAAAAATAAAATTATAAAAATAATAAAAAACCTATAATTATAAACGAGGTATAAAAAATGACTGACAGTTCATTTAAAACAACAATTGAAGAATTAAATAAAATATTAAAAACCAATAGTGTTATTGGAGAACCAATAGAAACTGAAGACAAAATATTAATTCCAGTTGTAAAAATGGGTTTTGGTTTTGGTGGTGGAAACAACAATACCACTGGAGGGGCAGGTGCTGCTGCAGGAATCGAACCTATAAGTATGGTTGTTGTATCTAAAAATTCATCAGGATCAGATAGTATAAGAGTAATAGATATTAGTAAAGGAAATAATACTAATAAAGCAATTAATGACTTAGGATTAATGATAAGTGATTTAATTAAAAATTATTTTAACTCAAATTCTGAAAATTATTCTGAAGCAGAATGGCAATACCCCAATGAAGAAGAAAATAAAAATAAAAATAAAGACATAAACGATGCAGAATAATATTAAACTAAATTTAAATAATAAATAAAATTTTAAAAAAAATAAATACTTAAATAATTAAAATAAGGGAGATAAAGTGAATACACTATTAACAATATTAAATCTGATTCTTATAATACTTATTTTAATTATTATAATATTATTCATTGGTTTAAAAATAGAAATAGAATGTAATTATAATGAAAAATTTAAAGGTTTAATTAATATTTCTTTAATTGGAATAAGTATATATAAAAAAGAAATCCCAAATAAAAATGAAAATAAAAAGAATAATAAAAACAATAAGAATAAAAAAGACAATAAAACATTAATTAAAGAAATAATTAAAAATAAAAGTGAAATTAAAAAAATTTTAAAAATTCTTAAGAAAAACTCAAAATATCAAACCATAGGAAAAATTAGATTTGGATTGAATAGTCCTGTAGATACTGCAGAAATAGCTGGAATATTATGGGGTTTAACAGGAATAATAAACAATAAAAATAGAAATATTCAGATAGAACCAATTTTTAATAAAGAAATTATTGAATTTGAATTTAAGAGTGAAATAAAAATAAATATTTTAATATTTACTATTAAAATTATGAATATTATAATAAAAGAACCAATGAAAACACTAATTAAAAATATAATCAAAAATCTAAGAGAAACTTAAATGACTATCCAAAATCAAATAAAAAATAAAATTAATTCAAATACTTATATAAGCTTTGGTGGAAAAATAGAAATAGCTAAAAGAATAATTTACCCAATTTATAAAGTAAAAATTTTAAATATAAACAATAAATTAAATAATTTTACTATTATAACAATAGGATTTCTATTTATAGAAAATAAAGATGAATATATAAAATTCACTAATGAAAAATATGAAAAATATAAAGAAAAAATTATTGAAAAATATAAAAAAGAATATAATAGCTCAAAAACATGAAATAAAAATATAAATTACTAATTTTATATAATTATTTATTATCTTTATTTGGAAGAGGAATATCCTCTTCACGAACATCAATTTCAATTAAATATGGTTCATTAAGTTCCATAGCTTTTTTTAACTCGTTTTTTAAATTTAAAATAGTATTAACTCTTGATGCTTTAATACCATATCCATTTGCAATCATTACAAAATCAGGATTCTTTAAATCTACTTGATAACGAAAATCTTTACTTATTTGTTCTTCCCATTGTCTTATAATACCTAACTGAGAATTATTCAATACAGTTATAATAATTGGAAGATTATTCTCTGCAATAGTAGCAAGTTCTTGAATACACATTTGGAAACCACCATCTCCATTTATTACAACTACTTTCTCATTAGGATGAGATATTGAAACACCAATTGAACCTGGAAGACCTAATCCCATAGGACATAAAGCACCAGAATATAAAAATCTTCCAAATTTATCAGGTTTAGCACATTGCATTGCCCATGTAGCATGAGACCCTGCATCTCCAAGCACATATGAATTTCCAATACAATCATATATTGTTTTAATTGCTGCTTGTGGTCTTAATGGAAGAGAATCATCATCTGCACCATCAATTATTAATTTTTTATCATGTAGATTAATCTCAGAAAGCCATTCTTTATAAGTTTCACTATCTAAATCTAAATCAATTAACCTAGTTAATACTTCAAATACATCTCCACAAATTTTAAGACGTCCCTCTAGAACATTTTTATCAATATTAACATGAACTATTTTTTGTTTTACTGAATCAAAATCTGTTAAAATAGTTGTTCTATCAGATAATCTTGAACCTAAAACTAAAATTAAATCAGAGTTTAAATAGGCATAATTACTTTTTGGTGTTCCTCTCATACCTACCATACCTAGATTAATATAATCTGACTCATCAATTACACCACGAGCAGGATAAGTAGTACATACAGGTATATTATTTTTCTTAGAGAAATCTTTTAGAAGTTCAATAGCACCACCCCAAATTATACCAGTACCTGCAAGTATAAGAGGTTTTTTAGATGATTTTAAAAGAGTTTCTAAAAGATTCATATGACCATAATCATAATAAGTACTCTCATTAATATCTAAATTAATAAATCTTTCAGCATCTTCTTCAAGTAAGATATCTTTTGGAAGATTAATATGAATAGGTCCACATGGTTCATTATTTAATAAATAAATTGCATTTTTTAATGCTAAAATAGCTTCTTTTCCATTTGAAGGTGCATAATTTTTAAAAGTAACTTCACTAAAAACTCCTGGAAGGTTAAATGTTTGAAAATTATTTTCAAATCGTTCACTGTATGGATTATCTCCAGTTAAAACTAATATTGGAACAGAATCTTTATATGCTGTTGAAACACCCATTATAAAATTTAATGCTCCAGGTGAAGCAGTAGAAATACAAACTGAAAACTTACCTGTTGAGCGAGCATACATATCTGCAGCATGTACTGCTCCTTGTTCATGTCTCATAAGAATATGTTTAATACTTGATTTATCTAAGGCTTTATACATTGGAAGTATTTGTTCTCCAGGATGACCAAATATATGTTTAACATTAGAGTCTTCTAAAATTTTAACTAAAACTTCAGCTACATTCATATTATCATCAATAAACTTATAAATTTTAATATACAGTAAATCAAATTATTTAAAAAAATAAAATTATAAAAATCTTAAAAATTTAAATATAATCATTCTTCTTTTTCTTGATAAGATCCATTATATTCTCCAGAACCTATAACCTTAAAAACAACTCCTTGAGCTATTCTATCTCCTTTTTTAATTTTATATGGATATTTACCATGATTAATAATTAAAAAAGTTAAAGTTCCATAAAATCCAGGATCACCTACTGCAGTTTCTACAGAAACAAAAGACCTTAAAAGTGTAGATCTTGGATTATATAACATAGCATATCCTTTAGGAATTTTAATTTTTCTCTTAATACTAGCAAGATATGGAGTATTTGGTTCTAATGTATATATAGAACCTTCTAATTCTTCAGTTTCAGGTAAATTTTTTTCATTATCAATTAATGAACCTGGTCCTTTTTGAATAAAAATTTTATCAAGTTCTAAATCAATACCAGAAGGTTGTATTAAATCTTCAAAATCAGGAAACAACTTTTTTAACTCTTTTTCACCTAACATCATTTACACCTAATAATAAAATATTAATAAAGAAAGAATTTATTGAAAAACTATTTTATTTAAAAATTTAATCTATTAAAAAGTTAATTATCTTTAAATTAAACTATAATTTATCTTAATCTATTAAAAAGTTAATTATCTTTAAATTAAACTATAATTTATCTTAAATTTAAAAAAAAATCCATAATAAAATAATTAAAATAAATTTTAATAAAATATCAGTATTAATATTATAAGATAAAAAATATCTTATAAAAATTTAATTAATTATGAAAATAATTGATCTAACATCCATTCAGGATTATATTCCCTTATATCATCATAACCTTGACCCATTCCTAAAAAGAAAATAGGTTTATTAATAATATATCCAATAGATAATGAAGCTCCACCTTTAGCATCAGCATCTGCTTTAGTTAAAATAACACCATCAATATCAATAGCATCATTAAATTTAGAAGCCTGTTCAACTGCATCATTACCAGTTAATGCATCACCAACAAATATTACAAGATCAGGTTTTGCAACTCTCTTAATTTTCTTCATTTCATCCATAAGATTAGTATTAGTTTGCATTCTACCTGCTGTATCAATTAATACTAAATCTTTACCTTGAGCAACTGCATGTTCTACTGCATCATATGCTACAGCTGCAGGATCTGAACCTTTTTGGTGTTTAATAATTTTAACACCAACATTATCTGCATGTTGAGTAACTTGTTCAATAGCTCCTGCACGAAAAGTATCAGAAGCAGCAATAACAGGAGTATATCCTCGTTTAAGATAATAGTTAGCTAATTTCCCAACAGTAGTAGTTTTACCAGTACCATTAATACCAACTAACATTACAACTAAAGGTTTGCCTTCTTTATTTTTCTCTTCAAGTAATTCAGTCATTGATTTTCCATCAACATTGATAATTTTAGCAACTGCTTTTTTAAGAGCTTTATATGTAAGTTCCCCTACTTCAGTGCTTCTTTTAATTTTTTTACCTACTAAATCCTTTTTAACAGATTCAACAATTTCATTAGCAACATCAATTGCTACATCCCCTTCAAGAAGACCTATTTCTAATTCCCAAAGAATATCTTCTACATCATCCTCAGATATAGTTTTTTCTTTAAAGAATGAGAAAACACCACCTTTTTCCTCTTCAACCTCAGAATTATCTTCTTCTTCAATCTCATTATAAATTTCTTCTGCAGAAAGATCATCTCTATATTTATCTGCTATTGATTGTTCTGGTTCTTTTTTCCTACTATACCAATGTTTTTTACCAGAATCTTCATTATCAGAATCTTCTTCAAGTTCTTCTAAAGACTCATCAACAGTATCTAACTCTTCTTTAAGTTCTTCATTATCTTCAGATTCTTCTTTACTATCATTTTTATTTCTTGAAAATCTTGAAAAGAAACCAGATTTTTCATTTTTATTATCTTCTTCTTCAAATATTGCATCCCACTCTTCTTCATCTTTAGAATTTTTAGAAGATTTAGATTTTTTAGGTTTTTCTTCAATAGGTTCAATAGATTCAATATTATCATCTGATTTAGCTTCTTCAGTAACTTTATCAGTTAACTGATTACTAGTTCTTGAAAATTTCTTTTTTAAAGATTCAAACAAGTTATTACCATCCTTAAATAATGTTTAACTTAAGTCAAAATTTTAAAAATTTATTATATTTAAACTTAATGAAATATTAAATAAATTTTAAACTATGTAAAGATTTAATTTAATAAATATTAAAAGCTTTTCTTTTTTTATAAAAAAATTATAAATTTTATAAATTATTATTTAAACTAAATAAATATTAAAAAATAGGTTTTATTGAAATTATTTTAATTTTTAGAATATGATTTAAATTTAAGCCTCAAGTATTAATACTTTAAATTATTATAAAAAATAGCATTTAAGAAATTCAAAAAGTAAGATAGTAAAACAACTTAGATTAAATAAAAAGATATTAAAACAATTAAAATAGCAATAAGTAAATTAAGAATATACAACTCTTATAAAAATTAAAATCTAAAAATTAGTAAAAAATATAAAAAACTTAAAAAAATTGAAAAAAATAGAAGAAATAAAAGGAAATTATCTAATTAGACAATTGACCATCAGCTTGAAGATTTGCCATAAGTTTTTCAGCTGCTGGTGAAAGCTGTGCAATTACATCAGTAACTTCTTGTAAACTTTTTAAAGTTTTATCTAAACTATCTTTTAATTCATCTTTTTGAGAATCAACAGTTTTTTTAGCTTCATCAACAGTTTGTTTTACAGCAATACCTGAACCAATACTCATAACAACATTTGATGTATCTTTAATTTCAGCTTTCATAAAAGCTCCTGCACCAACAGGAACTAAAGATTCAACTGATTCTTTACCTTGTAAATCCTCAATTGTTTTTTTCAAAACATCAAGCTCAGCCATAGATGTTTGAAGAGCTTGTACTTGATTTTGTAAAGCTTCAGCTTGACTTTTATAAGCATTAAGTTGATTAATCATTTGTTGTAATTTTTGCTGATCATCCATATATAACACCTTTTAAGATTATATAAGACTTTTAACTATTGGATCAATTACTTCATCAGCACTGATTTCTTTTATTTCATCAATTGAAATTTGATTTCTATTAATTCCATGTTTACTTCCAAATAAGGAGTAAATTTTTTCATAAATTTGTTCTTCATTAAATGATTTAAGTTCCTTAGTAAATACTTGGACATCTGAACCCATAACGAATTTACCTTTAACTCTGTAAATTTTAGTTTGCATTATAATCCCTCATTTTGATATAATTAGAATGAATCTAAAAATCCTAAAGATTCTTCTATTCTAGCCATTTCTGGACCAGTGGTATCTTCACCAACAATAACTCCATTAGAATTAGATATAGAACATGCTCCAACAAGAGCAATTCCTCTGTTTACAGTACCAATATTACCTTCTACACCAAATACATCTTGGACTAAGTCCATATCTTCAGGAGATGAATCTTTATGTATAAGAAATCCTTTATTTGTAACAGCTAAAGAAGATCCTATAATATTATAACCTGCAATTTGTGCTTTAACAACATCAACACCCAATGTTTCTTCAACAACAGATACTGCTTTATCAGAAACTTCAGGACTAATCATAGCACCATTATCATTTGCAGCAAGAATATTACCTACAGCTGTACATTTATCTGGTAATGGAACAATATTTTCAATACCTGCTTCTTTTAAGTTAACTAATTCTCTATCATATATTTGAGGAGAAACTACAAAACCATTTGAATTTCCAACCATTAAAGCTCCAGCTAAGTTAGAACCTGCAATTGAAGATCTAATTATATTAACATCTAAAGCTTCTTCTAAAATTTCAGCTTTAGAATCCAATAAATTAGGAGGTACAATTGCTACATCATTTGTTACAGTTATATATACACCTAAATTTGGATTTCCTGTAAGATTAATTCTTTTTAACATTTTATTTTACCTTATCAAATAGATAATGAAAAATAATAAAAATAAAGATTTTAATTTAGATATCTATTCAGCAAGAACTGCTTCAACATATCTTTCATCGTCTTCTTCTATAAGTGTAGCTTTAACTTTAATTTTAGAAGGGATTTTTTGAATTCCTCTTTCCCAAATTTTTTCATTAATAGAAGAATCGATAACTACATCTTCAACTTTCATATGTTTCATTAAAAAGTTTCTAACTTCTCTAATAGCCCTAGGAGCCCTAATTGTCCTTTTAACGTTTTTAACGTTACGGAGAGGTATAGTATAAACTCTTTCTAAATCTTCTGCCATATTAAACACCACTATAATTTAAGATTATTTCTTCTCCAATGTCTAGGCTTAGGTCTGTATTGTAATTTACGATTAGTTTTAGCATAAGCCCAAATAGGAATTCTTCTGTTTTGTTTGTTTGCTTTAGCCATTCTTAATTTTTTAGCTAATGGTTTATTTCTACTCATTTTCTCACCATATATATAATTATTATTTATTATTAAGCGATATGGATAAAAACCCTTTGAATTTTACAATCTAAAGTTTTAAATAAAAATCCTATACTTTCTCACTTTTATATCCAACAACATTAGTTTGATAATGTTCAGGGAAAATTTCACTTGAATTTCCTCCAAGTTTATCTATTAGAATTCTAATTTCTACTTCAAAGTCAGAACTATTATCTTTATTACTCCTTTCTTTTTTAACTTCAAAAAGAGAAGAGACTAATGTTTTAATAGTTTTATAACCAAAACTATCTAAATTAATATATTGAATATTTTTTCTATCTTCTAAACTTTGAATTTGATCACGATTAAGTTTAGGAGTTTTATCATCCCTACGAGTTCCATCAGCAACAACAGGATACTCTGAAGCAGCTGCTTCAACAACTTGTTTATGAATATACTTAATTCCGTCATTAGGAAATCCATCATCCATAATCATTTTAACACCAGTGTTTAAAATTTCTTTATCAAGATTTAAAACACGATGTTTAATACCAAGAGCTTCAGCAGATTTCTGCGCAGGAATAAATGAATTATAGACTCCAAAATTTGCAGTGCATACTTCTACATCAAAGCCTAATCTTTTAAGGATTACAGCCATGAGAGAACTATCTTTTCCACCACTATATAATACACAAGCTTTCATAAAAATTACTCTATTTTCTAGTTATATGAATCTCCCTTTTTTGACCAGAGAGTTGTTTTAAAAGAACTTTTAATTGTTCATCAGTAATTTTTCCTCTTAAACTTCCAGCTTGAGCAGATTGTATTAATTGAATTTCAATTCTTTGAACTAAATCAGGTTTAGTTAATTTAAGATTGGCTAATCTGCTTCGAGCTTCAGGAGTCATAATTTGCTTCATCGCCTGATTAAGTTGAGCTTGTAATTCTTGTTGTTGTTGAGCTTGCTGCATTTGTTGTTGTTGCTGTTGAACTTGTTGATTTGCAGCCATAGCTTGTTGTTTTTGTAATTGCTCTAATTTTTTACGACGAATATCATCTAATTCACTCATATACAAATCTCCATATCTTTTTTAATAAGAATAAATTTAATATTTTTCAAGTCCTGGGATATCTTTAATTAATTCAGTTGAGGTTTTATCTAAGAAAGATTGACCTTCAGGGGTTACAACTCTTCCACCGTCAACTTTTTCAACTAAGCCTGCATCTTCTAATTGATGAAGAGCTCCTCTAACAATAGAACCACTACCAGGTCTAAAAGCTTCTGGACATACTCCACGGTCTTTTTTACCACCGTACATATTCCTTAAACTTCTAACACCTACAGGACCATTTATATATACTTTTCTTAAAATAGCAGCACATCTGACATACCACCAGTCGACATTTACTGGTTTTCTTTCTTTATGAACACCAGTTTTTACGAGATTAGTCCATGCTGGTGATTGTATTTTATCATTGTTGTTTTTAAATTCTTCTGCAAGATGGTTAATTAAAACATCTGCAGGTACATCATATACAGTACTCATATTAATTCTCCATATATTTCAATATTTTAAATACAATATTTTAATAGATAAATTCTTAATATGATCCTCAAATTAAACTTAATTTAGCATGAAAAGCCAATGATAAGTTTGTAACTCAAAATGAGTATTAAGACTTTTTCTTGTAAATAATTGCAACATGTCCTCTAACATCTATTAAATTAGATTTAGTTTTATTAACAATGTTGCTTATATAATCATCTTTATCTTTTGCTATAGATCTAGCAAATTTAAGCCTAACAATTTCATTTGATTTTAATTGGCGTTTAATTTCTTCAATAACATTATCATTAACACCAGATTTACCTATATTAATTGTTATAGCTGAAGGAGCTTGATTCATTATTTCTTTTTTTGTTAATGTATGAGTCAATTTTAGCTCTCCTTTTAGATTTTTTTTCCTTTAAATAAGGAATTTTAATTATATGGCCACACTCCCCACATTTAATATTAATTTTACTATTAATTAGCCGGATGGAACAGTTTTGACCAGGATAAAGGAACTTATGACATTTCTTACAATATCGCCTATTCCATTTTTCAGGAATTTTAATATTATATTTAGTAGAAATCTTCAATGCTAACTCAACATAGCGATTAGATCTTTCTTGATGAGAGAAAAATTCTTTCTCAGCTAAGTTAAACAATATATCAATTCTTTCATTAGCAATATCTAGAATCCACTTAGGCCTGTTTCCTCTACTCACTATATCCCTCTTGATATGATATATAAATTCTTGTAGAATCTGAACTTTTTGGAATAATATAATAAATATATAAAAAATAAATAAAATTCTAAAAGATATTATTATCATAATACAAAAAGAATATATTAAAATCAGTATGTTTTTTATATATAAAAAACTTTACTAAATAGAAGAAATATTATTCATTAAAAAGTTCCATTATAATATATGTTTTTTATTAATATAAATGTTACCTTATATAAGATATTTTAAAATAGAATTTAAAAAAATAATTAATAAAAATTTTATAAAATATATTACAACTTAAATAAAAATTACGGAAATATTGAAGTTAGTAAAATATTATTAAAAGTCCTAATTTTAAATAATCGTCTATTAAATCTAAAAATAATAAATAAAACATTACAGTTAATATCAATAAAATTAATTATCTAAGAGCCAATCCATAAAATTAATAGAACCAACTGGAGAAGCTAATTCACCATCTATAATACTAATTATTTTATCAACAACTTCATCAACACTTAAATTAGTAGCATCAATTTCACAAGTATTAATTGGATGATAATCATAAGATTCTACACCACAAACATCTAAAGATTCTGCTTCTAAATTTTCATGAATTTTAGAATTATCATAATCTCTTTTATTTAATCTTTCTTTTAAAATAGATGGGTTAACTCTTAAAATAATTACTTTACTTGGATTAGAACAAAAATGAGTTAAATGTCCCTCAAATATAATAATTTTAGGTTTATTTGATTTTTTATTTAAAAATAATTCTCTTTCTTTACTAAAATCTTTATTAAGTAAATCAAGATCTATTTCTTTATAATCTTTTTTAGTATCAAAACCTAAGACAAGATTATTATTTAAATCAACCAAATCATTAACATGAATAAGTTTTACATCATTTTTAAGTTTTAATTTATTATATAATACCTTAGAAACTGTTGTTTTCCCTGTACATGGAGTTCCACTAATAAAAATTGTCATATCATCCATAAAATCACATTGTTTAATAAAAGTTCAGAAATAGCTAAAAATAATATTAAAAAATTATTTTTTTAAAATTATTTAATAAAAGTTAAGAAAGATATTAAAGAATTATCCTTTTAAAATTATTTAATAAAAATTTAGGAAAGAATTATTTTTTAAGAATAACTCTTAAAACATCCTCATCTTCAAGTACATGATCTGGACCTACTTTTTGACCTGGAAATTTAACAGAAGTTCCCCAAACTTTAGCATGTCTAAAATTCCTAACAAATTCTCTATGTAATTTACCACATGCTTCAATTACAGTAGTTCCTTTTTTAATAATCAATGGATCATTCATATCTGCATGTCTTCCTTGAGGTTTAAGATAAACCCTAATAAGACCTAATTCATTAAAAATAGTTTCTTTAAGATAATCCATATTCATTTTTTTATCTGCAGAAATTGGTATAAATTCAGGCATTGTTTCTCTTAATTGATTTAAATAATTTTCATCAACTAAATCAGTTTTATTCATAAGGATTATCATTGGAACATAAGATTTATTTCCATCTAAAACATCAATAAATTGATCCATATCAACATCTTCCCTAAATAAAACACTAGCATTATGAATATTATACTCATTTAAAATAGATCTTATTGTAGGTTCATCAAGTTTAGTTAAAGGAATAGTTGAAGATACTTTAACTCCACCTCTACCTGTTTTTTTAACTTTTACATCAGGTTTATGTTGATTTGGTCTTACACCAATATCATGAAGTTCATGTAAAATAATTTTTAAATGTTGTGGATTTAATACATCAAGTACAACAATAATCAAATCTGCATCTCTTGCAACAGATAGAATTTCTTTACCTCTACCTTTACCACCAGATGCGCCTGTAATAATTCCAGGAACATCAAAAATTTGGATTTGTGCATTATTATACTCCATAATTCCAGGAATAATATCTAAAGTTGTAAATTGATAAGCTCCAACTTTACTTTCTGCATTAGTTAATTCATTAAGTAAAGTAGATTTACCTACAGAAGGAAAACCTACTAATACAGCAGTAGCATCTCCAGATTTTTTAACATAAAAACCCTGACCTTTATTTCCAGAACTACTTCTTTTGATTTCTTCTTCTTTAAGTCTTGCAATTTTAGCTTTTAATTTACCTATATGGTGAGAAGTAGCTTTGTTATACTGAGTATTGTGAATTTCATCCTCAATAGCTTTAATTTTTTCCTCAATATCACTCATAACTACACCGTAAAAATAATAATTGTAATTTTTGTAAAATAATAAATAAATTAGATTTTTTTAATAATTTAATAGATTAAATCTTAAAAAAAATAATTTACTATAATAAATATAATAATAATATTTTCTATTTCGAAATATATAAAACTTATATATTAAACTATAATTTTTAAATTTTTTAATATCAAAAAATTATTTTCTAGAAAAAAATCCTATTTTTAAGTAATAAAAATTTTAATAATTATTTTCTAAAAAAACCAAAATAGAAAACACAAAAAAGCATTAAAACAAAAAACCCAAGAAAAAATAAAAAAATAGCTAAAAAATAAAATAAAAAAGTTAAGAATTAATCTTAACTTCTTGACATATTTGATTCTGAACTAGATCCACCTGTTGTTAAATTTGTAGCAGAAGTGTTTGAACCACTACCCCCACCTGCAACAGTATTATTGAAGTTTACTCTCCATAAAGATACTCCATTTTCCATATGAACTTGAGTAAATATATCTTGTCCATTACCTCCAAATAAGTATAATCTAGTAAACATAGAGTTAGTTAACTCATTATTAAATACAACTGCAGAATAAGTGTTATTATATCCGAGTATGTATAATGTATAGTTACCATCCTCACATCCTTTAATAGATTCGTTTTTAACAAGATAATTATCTTCAACAACAAATAATTTACTAGCCATTAATGGGTTGTAATTTGAACCATTAATATTTGCAGTAGTATTGTTATTAGTAAATTTAGTTTCAATATGTCCAGTAGTAGTATTATTTCCATTACCTCTTGAAATAACAGCAGTAACATTTAATCCATTATCATTAAGTACTGAAACTTCACCAGTTTGTCCTGGCATAATTTTAGTTTCATTAGTAGATGGATAATAAGTATAACTGTCTGGAGTACTATTATCAAATTTCCAATTACCGAAGTATGTCCACCAACCTGCTTTTTGTAGCATATCTGAACTTGCAACAAATATTACTGGTTTTGGATTATCTGGGTGAGTGTAAGATAATATTTTATCTGCATCAGTAGAAGATACATGATATTGACCAGTCAATGTGTTTTTAGCATCAGATTTACTTTGTGGTAATATTTTATTAAGTATTTCAACAGAAGTACCGTTATTATTATGAGTATACTTACTTAATATTTGATTAGTTGGATCATAACCAGATGTTCCAAGCATTCTAAAAATACCTGCAGATAAATCTAAGTTATCTGTCGTCATCGCTTCTCCCATCCAGTAAGCCCTACCTTCTGTACCTTGCATACCTCCATCAAACATTACTTGTCTGTCAGAAGCAATTTCAAATAAATAACCGAAATCCCACCAAGATGCAATTACAGTATTATTTGGTTCATTTGATTTAACCCAATCCATAGCATTCCACATAGCATCACTAGTACCAGGAACAACTGAATTAGATGTTTGGTAAGCACAAGCTACTGTTGGTGATACTATTGCTAAGAATATACAGAATATTGCAAGATATTTTTTATATGGAATATCTTTATAGACAAGTGGTTTTTTAGTATCATATAATATTGAAGCAATAATTGCAACAATGACAATAAATACAATACCTGCTGGCCTATTAACTTGTGCTGCAATTGGATAACCTGCAAATATTGCTGCAATAATAATAGTTGCAACAAGTTTTTTATCATCAATTCTTTTAGATTTAATATAATCTGCAGAATAACCAACAAATATACCAGTAAGTAAACCAAATGGTAAAATTAATAAAGTAATAAACCTAGTACCTTGAGTTACAGCAGCACATGCAGAGATTACCCATACAATAAATAAGGTTAAATATAGTAAAGTCTCTTTTTTAGATTTAATAATTTCATCATTTGAACCAAAGTTAGCAATATCATTAAGTGAGAAAGATAATCTTTTTTTCTCAGATTTAATAGATGTTGATTCTCTTAAAGATTTAGGTAATTTACCAGAAGAGGTTCTTTTAACATCAGTTTTTCTTAGATTTGCAAATCTAGAAATATAAGTATAAAGTACAATTAATGCTGCAAAGAAACATATAATTCCACCAATACCATTTATAACAGCACTAGTATTTGCTAAGAATGCTCCAGCAATTCCGCCAGAAGTTAATGCAGGAACTTGAAGTTCTGCAACAGATACCATTACATTAGGGAATCCACTAGCAGATCCAGTAGCTTGAAGTGCAAATCCCCCCATAATATTATTAAATATTCCAAGAACTCCAGCACCATCAACAATTAATAATGCTACAAAAAGTAATACTACAAGACCAATAACAGATAATACTTCTTTTTGATGGAAGAATCCTTTAATTCTAGTTGATAGACTAAGTTTATCATTAGAATCACGTAATGAGAAATAAAGAGTAGCAATTAAATAAACAACTACAAATATAGCTAACATACCAAGGTAGAATACATATCCATCCCAACATTTAGCAAATAATGCAATACATACTACTGAAAGAATAGCATATAATACTTTTAATCTATTATTATCTGTCTTAATACACTCTACAAAGAACAGAATAATAAATAGTGGGAATATGAAAATAAACATATCTGTATCGAAAAATCCTGGGAATGTATGTGAAAAGTAATTCGGAGATAAAGCTATAATTAATGATGCAGCAATTGCTCCATAATCATTAGTAATTCTTCTCACAAATATATATGCAGGAATAACAGCCAAACATGCAATAATTGCTCCAGCCCAAAATGCTACTTCTTTTACATCATGATGACCAAAGATATTGAATAAATCATATAATATAGAAGTAGTAACACCAATACCTGGAGTATATGTAGTATTCATACCATTTGGAGAATACCTATGATTATCCCATTGACTATTATTCACCATAGTATCTCCATAGTAACCATGATCAATATAATCTTCAGTCATCCTTAAGTTATAATATGAATCCATCTCACTAAAATAAGGAAGACCAGAAGAATCAACATACTCCCCTTTCATATCGGAAGGTATACCATTTAAATCCGCTGCTGGTGCTCTTAAAGCAAATACTACAGCAAGGAGTATTAAAATGATTACTACAGACTTGATTATAGTCTTTGTTTTATTATTCATAAAATCCTCTGATTAATTTTATTTTAAAAATCATTGTTAAAAATGATGTATACATAATTTAAAACACAAATAGGATTTAAATTCATATCAATATCTTAAATTTAAGAATAAACTTATAAACTCTAATAAAAAAATTAATTTACTAAACAATAATTTAATTAATATAGTAAGAATATCAAATGAAATTTAAATACTATTCATTAATAATATTTTTTTTAAAGTTTTTAAATATTTGTATTATTCTTAGTAAATAAAAAAAGAAGTTTTTAAAATGCTATATTAAAATAATTTAGAATAAATAAAAATTTTTTAGTTTTGTTGAAATCCTCAAAAACTTTTGAATAAATTTTCTTAAAATTGATTTTAAAGCATTAATTATTGTTTAAATTTTTATAAAAAATAGGAATTCAACAAACTCAATTTTTTTAAAAAAACTAGAATTTATTAAAAAATATAAAATTAAAAATTAATAGACAAGGATTATAAGTAAGATTATGCGAAATTCTCATTATAATACTTATAAACACTATATAAATTATAAAGATAACAAGCAATGCAAATAAAAGCACCAAGTGGGAACAATATTGTAAGTGAAGATAATGCACATATAATAAAAATAAAAATTCCGAATTTAATATTTCTTAAATATAAATGACCTAAACCTGGAATAAAAAATGATAATAATAATGCAAGAGCTAAACTTTTATTAGAACCATTAGAATTATTATTAAAATTAGAATTAAAATTATTATTAGAATTAGAGTTAGTATTAATATTACTATTAAAATTAGAATTAGTGTTAGGACCATCATTCAAATTATAATTTAAATTACTATTTACAGTATTTTTTGGTTGGATATTTGAATTAACTGTTGATAAATTAGAATTATGATAAGAAGCTCCAACTATTGGAGAACCACAAGCTGGACAAAATTTTGCATTAGGTTTAAGTTTAGCACCACAATTACCACAGAATCCAGAATTAGAATTATTTTCATCCACTAAGTCAATATTTATTTCAGGAATTGGAGTTCCACAGTTACTACAAAATTTTCCATTAGTAATTTCTTTACCACAATTAGGACATTTTACCATATTCAACCCTCAAAATATTTTTAAAATATAATTTTCAACAATATTTATTTTTAATATATATTTAAAGAAATATATAAATTTTAATTATTAAAAATAAAAAGCTTAAAACTCAAAATAAAGAAAAAATAAGAAATAAAAAAATAACACTAAAAAAAATAAAAAATTAATTTAATTTTTTGCCTTATCAGTAGTAGAATCTGAAGATTTATTTAAAATTTTTTCTAAATCATCAACAGAGCAAGTAAATCTACATTTAGGAAATCCTCTACAACCAATAAACTCACCATATCTTCCATTTCTTTTTACTAAATCTTTACCACATTCCGGACAAGTTCCAACAATTTCTAATGGTTTTGGTTTTTTAACATTTTCTTTACCACAATTAGGATCAAGACAAGCATGTTGACGTGGTTTTCCAAATGAGATTATAGGAAGTCCACATTTAGGACATTTTTGTTTAAGGAAATTAGCCCCTTTAGGTAGATTATATATAACCTTACAATCAGGATAGTTAGAACACCCTACAAAGTGAGCTTTAGTTTTAGGAGAATATCTTTTAATTAAATCTCCACCACATGCACATTTACCTACAATTTGACTTTTCATATAAGCAGAATAAAGTTTAGAACCAATTTCATCTTCATTCTTATGAATATCTTTAACAATTTCAACTACTTCTTTATGAGCATTATCTACAACTTCTTCTTTAGTTATTTTATTTTCTTGAATCTTTTCAAGATCTTTTTCAAAATTACGGGTTAATTCTTCACTAGTAATATCTTTACAATATTCTTGAAGTGTATCAATCATGTTTTCCCCTAATTGATTAACCTCAATTTTTTTACCAGATATATATTTCCTATCATAAAGTTTTGCAATAATATCTGCTCTAGTAGCTTTAGTTCCAAGTTCTCTTTTTTCTAATTCTTTAATAAGAGAAGCTTCATTATATCTTGCAGGAGGTTTAGTTTCTTTTTCTTCAGAAGTAATATCTTTAATTCTGACAAGATCTCCTTTTTTAAGGTCTGGAAAACTATCTGCTTCAATTTTTTTAAATGGATAATGAGCTAACCAACCCATTTTAGACACGCGTTTTCTTTTAAATTCAAATTCTTCTTTTGCAACATTAAGATTAACTTTCATTGTTTCAAGCTCTGAATCATCACAGAAAACACTTATAAACCTATAAACAATAAGTTCATAAACTTTCTTTTCATCTTTATCTAATTTTTCTGGAAGTACACCAGTTGGATGTATAGCTGGGTGAGCAGCATCTTTTTTCTTACCTTCCCTTGGTTTTAATTCTTTAGGTAAATCTATAATATGTTTTTTAAATTCTGGATTAGCAGAAAGATGAATTAAAATATTTTTATAATTTAATGATTTAGGTAATTTCTGTGAGGAAGTACGTGGATATGAGGTATATCCTCCAGTATATAAATTTTGAGCAATAGTTTGTGTTTTTTTAGGTGAAAATCCAAATGCAGAATATGCTGCAGATTGTAATCCACCTAAATTAAAAGGTACCGGTGGTTTTCTAATTGTTTTATTAATTTTAACACTTTTAACTGTAGCATCAGAACCTTTACAATTTTTGTAAATATTTTCTGCTCTTTCTTTATCAAAAATTTTACCCTCAACATGGTCTGCAACAATTTCATCATTAATAACTGCTTTAATTAACCAATATGGTTTTGGTACAAATTTTTTAATTTGTTTCTCCCTGTCTACTAAAATAGATAATGTGGGAGTTTGAACACGTCCTGCAGATAATTTCAAATACCTATGTTTAGATTTCCTAACTGATTGCATTAATGTTTTAGATATATTTACACCAAAATAAAAATCGAGAATATGCCTTGCAATACCACTTTCAGCTTGTGGAACATCTAGATCTATTCTATTATTATATGCATCTAAAATATCTGTTTTAGTTAATGTTGAAAATTTCATACGTGAAACATTTTTTAAATCATTTTTACCACAAGCATATTTTAATGCATTATATCCAATTAAAGTACCTTCAATATCAAAATCGCATGCATGTATATAATTATCAACATTTTTAGAAAATTTCTTAATAAGATTTACATAATCTCTAGTATACTTTTTAGTTTTATCTATTTCATATAAAGGAGCCCATTCCAAATCAAAATACAAATTATCTCTTGAATTTTTAGGAGTTAATGAATATAAATGACCAACAGCAGATACAACAGTAATATGTTTGTCTCCATCATCAATTTCCCAATAATTAGCTTTTTTATTATATTTATGTTTTTTGGCATTAGGAGATATAGCATTTGCTATTTTTTCAGCTGCTTTTGGCTTCTCACATATTATCAATTCGTTCATTTTATCACATTATCTACATAATATAAATTTAAAACAAAATTTATAATTAAAATTAAAATAAAAGTAAATATAAAGTTAATTATGTTTAATAAACATATTATAAACCATAATTATAAAATATATTAAATTTAGAAAGAAACATCACAATAATCTCTCAAAATTTACTCATTAATTATTCTTAATAATAATTGAAATTATATAAATTTTTTCATTTTTCTAGAATAAATAAATATTAGTTAAAATTAAAAATCAGATTTTTATCAAAGTTTCTTCTTAAATTTTAACTCTAATAAAAATATATTATATTTAAAAATTTAAAATTTTAAATACACTTATTTTAAGTTGAAACTAAGTTTTATTTTAAATTTAAAAGATTTAAAAACTTAAATTTTATAAATTTTTTAAATTAAAATTAATATTTAAAAAAATTAACTATCAAAATTCTAAATTAAATAAAAAAAACACTTAATAATTTAAAAAAAATATCTTAAACACAACTAAATTAAATAAAAAGTCAATTATAGAATAAGAAAAGATAAAAATAATAAATCAATCAAAATAAGTAAATTAAAAAAATATTATACTAAAAATAAATTAAAAAAAAGATAAAAGCTGAAATTAGCTTATATCATATTTTTGTAAGAGTAAAAGTTCTTCAGTAGATAACTTTTTACCATGTTTAAATTTATCAAATATGTTTTCAGCTTTCTCTTTTTCTTCAGAATTCCTTTTTGGAGCCATTTGTTTTTTATTGGAGTTTTTCCTTTTTGGTCTAGAAGTACCGAGTCTTTTATTAATTACATGAATTTGGCTTAATACTTTTTTAAACTCTTCATGTTTAGCTGATGCAGATTTTCTTGCATTGATGAAAGATTGATGTGCTTCATCAGCAGCAGCTCTGATTTCATCAGTTTTTTTGAAGTAGTGTAACATTTGTTCATGTGCTTCTTGAGCTTTTTCAGAAAGTTCAATAACATTTTTATGGTGTTCTTCTGATTGTTTTTTAAGTTCTTTAGCTTGTTCTTTTACTTTATCATCTTCATGAATATCCATTAATTGTTTACGGAGATCATTAGCATTTTTAACAAGCTGATTTTCTTTTTTAATATCGAGAACTCTGGTTTCGATAATTTTATCGATTTTTTTAATTTCATTTTCGATTTTAACTTTATCTTTTTTACCAGATGACCATTCTAAATTTCTAAGCTCTTTATTAGCATTATTACGTAATTTTTTCTCATCCTCAACTTCTTTGTTGATTTTATTACGTTCATCCCTGTACTCAATAGCTTTATTTAAGTTGACTTTTAATTCAGCATTTAATTCATCACGAATTTTACGTTGTTCTTTAGCAACTCTGTTGAAATGTTCCCTTTCTTCAACTATTGCAGAAATTTCTTCTTCTTTATCTATTTTTTGTTGTTTAACACCTTCAAGAGTGTCAGCAAGAACAAATTCTTCTTCAGAATTATCTTTAATTATAGGTAATACTGCAGATAAATCTTTACCTTCAACAACAACATCAGCAATTTCTTTAACAGCTGGTTTTGCATTAAATGCAATACCTAATCCTGCTGCTTTTAAAATAGAAATATCATTAGCTCCATCACCAATAGCAACACAATCTTTTAATTCAATATTTTTATCTTCAAGATAATCATTTAAAACATCTAATTTAGAATTGCTTACTAAATCACCAGTAACTTCACCAGTTAATTTTCCATCTTCTTCAGTTAATGAATTTACAAAGATGTCATCAACACCTAATTTATCTTTTAATGGGTCTGCAATAATATCAAAGCTACCACTAATAATAATAACTTTGTAACCATTATCTTTTAAATCTTTAATGGTTTCTTCAGCACCTTCCATTAAAGGAATTTGATCCCTTAACTCTTTAATTTCATCTACAGAAACTCCTTCAAGAAGTTTAGCTCTTTCTTTTATAGATGTTTCAAAATCTACTTCGCCTTGCATTGCTTTTTCAGTAATTTCAGCAATTTGATCTTTTACATTTGCAATTTTCCCAATTTCATCTATTGCTTCTCCATCCATAATAACATTATCTAAGTCAAATACTACAAGTTCAATCAAACATATCACCAAATTAAATTAAGTCTAACTCTTTGAGTCTGTCATAAGCTCTTTCTACTCCAAGCTTAGCATCACTACGAGTTTTAGCACCGGTACAAACTACTTTACCAGAACCGAATAATAATAAAACTACTTTAGGATCAGTGAGTCTATATACTAAACCAGGGAATTGTTCTGGTTCGTATTCTGTGTTTTCTAATTCTAAAGCAACAGCTTCTAAATTTAATGTGGATTCTAAATTTGCAGAAGCTACTATATTTTGAATTTTAATTTCAAACTCATGAGGGATTTCTGTATCAATTTCTCTCATAAGATCCACAGTTTTCCTAATAGCTAACTTTGAGTCATCAATTGATTTAGCACCAGTACAAACAAGCTTACCTGAGCTAAAAATCAAAGCTGCAGTTTTAGGGTCTTTAAGTTTAAAAACTAGACCAGGGAATTGTTCTCGGTTAAAATCTACGCCAGGTAAATTTTTAGCTACATCAGTAAGTACAATATCTTTACCAATACTAGCAGAAGACACAATGTTTTCTATTTTTATATCAACATCGGTCATTTTAAACCTCCAAATAATAATTTATTAAAATGAGTAAGTAAACATTTTAAATTTAATAAGAATAATTAATTAAAATATTAAAATTTTTACTATAATTAATTTTATATTTAAATAGTATATAAATGTATTTAAAAATAAGATTTATTTTATAAATAATATATAAATAAAAATAAAGTTTATAAAAAATAAAATTTTATATTAAGGGAGATAAAAAATGATTGAAGTTGAAGCTAAAGCTAAAATAGATGATTTTAATGAAACTAGAGATAAAATAAAAAATCTAGGTGCTAAATTAACTAAAATTGAACATCAAGAGGATTTGTACTTTAATAGTCCAACTGTTGATTTTGCAAAAACTGATGAAGCATTAAGAATAAGAGAAACATCTACAGACACAGAACATAATCTTTTTATAACATATAAAGGACCTAAAATAGATAAAAAAAGTAAGACTAGAGAAGAAATAGAAATGGAAATTGAAGATAAAGACAAATGTAGAAGAATATTTAAACATTTAGGTTTTATTGAAGCAAGAGAAGTTATTAAAGATAGAGAAATTTTCAAATATAAAAATTATGAATTAAGCCTAGATCATGTAAAAGGATTAGGTCCATATATGGAAATAGAAATATTAGTTAAAGATGGAACAGATTACAATGATGCTCAAAATGGATTATTTGACTTATTTAATAAATTAGGAATAAATGATGGATTTGAAAGAACATCTTACCTTGAACTATTAGAAAATAAAAATACAAAAGATTAAATTAATTATAATTAAATTTTAAAAAAATAAAAATTTAATATAAAATATTTTTTAAAAGATTTAATAAAATATTAAAATATTTAAATTGATAAATGTAAGAATTATATATTATAAAAAAATTAAGTATATAATATTATAAAATTAATATAATACTCAGACAAAATACTTATAATTATGCTTTAAAAAATAATAAAAATTTAAAAAATACTGTTTTTAGAGACTTTTAAAGTTAAAATATGTTTTTGGCTGACTATAAAATTTTTAAAAAAATAAATTTTATAATATATCTAAAAAATTAATATAATCAATAATTACTTATAAATTCAAGAAGGAGTGATATTTTGCAATACTATGTAAGTCCTTATAATAAAGAAGTTAAATACAATTTTCCAGAGAATATTGTAATTTATGATACAACCTTAAGGGATGGAGAACAAACCCCTGGTGTATGTTTTAATAAAGAGGAAAAACTAGCTATTGCCCATAAATTAGATGAACTTAGAATTCCACAAATAGAAGCAGGATTTCCAAGAGTATCAGAAAGAGAAAAGGACACAGTAAAATCCATATGTAATGAAGGATTAGATGCACAAATCATATGTTTAGCAAGAACTAAAAAAGAAGATATTGATGCTGCATTAGATGCAGATGTTGATGGAATTATTACATTTATGGGTGCATCAGATTTACACTTAGAACACAAATTACATTTTACACGTGAACAAGCATTAAATACCTGTATGAAATCAATTGAATATGCTAAAGACCATGGATTATTTGTAGCATTTTCTGCAGAAGATGCAACAAGAGCTGATTTAGATTTCTTAAAAAGATTATATAAAAAAGCTGAAGGATATGGTGTTGACAGAGTTCATGTAGCAGATACAGTTGGTGCAGCTACACCACAAGGAATTGAATATTTAATTAAAGAACTTAAAAAGGATATAAATGTAGATATTGCAATGCATTGTCACAATGATTTTGGTTTAGCAGTAATAAATTCAATTGCAGGTCTTTTAGCTGGAGCAAGTGGAGTTTCAGTTACAGCAAATGGTATTGGTGAAAGAGCAGGAAATGCTTCACTTGAAGAATTAACTATGGCTCTTAAAATATTATATGGAAAAGATCTTGGATTTAAAACAAAACATATTAAAGAATTATCTGATCTTGTATCAAAAGCTACAGGTCTACCAGTACCATATAACAAACCAATAGTAGGTAAAAACATATTTAGACATGAATCAGGAATTCATGTAGATGCTGTTATAGAAGAACCATTAACTTATGAACCATATGTACCTGAACTTGTAGGACAAAAAAGACAAATCGTCTTAGGAAAACATTCTGGATGTAGAGCAGTAAAAGCAAAACTTGATTCATGTGGTGTTGAAGTAAGTAACGAAGAATTATGTGAAATTGTTAAAAAAGTTAAAGAAACTAGAGAAAAAGGAACATATATTAATGATAATATCTTTAAAGAAATTGTGAAAGATGTTAATCTTAAATATTAAACCTTTTCTTCTTTTTAAATTTTACTACCATATTAAAATTATTAGATTTAATCTCATTTTCAAATAAACAATGTCTAATAATTTAAATTTTTAAAATAAAAATATCTTAATAATAATTTAATTATTTTTATTAATAGCTTAAGATAAACTATTAAAATATATTTAAAAGTTAAATTTTTATATACTTTTTTTTAAAATTTAATTTAATATATAATTTATTTTCAAATTAAAAATATACTGATTTTAGAAAATTAAATTTTTAAATAAATTAATTACAAGTAAAACAAATGCTTTAATGTTTTTAATTGAAAACTTAAAAATATAAAATATTAAAAACTTTAAAATTTATAATAATATATAAAAATATTAATTTTCAGTGTGAAAGAATGAATATTACAGAAAAAATATTATCTGAAAAAGTAGGCCATGATGTAAATCCTGGTGAAATTATAGAATCAAATGTAGATCTTGTAATGTCTCATGATGGAACATCCCCTCCTGCTATAAAAACATTTGAAAAAGTAGCAGATAAAGTATGGAATCCTGAAAAAATAGCTATTGTATTTGATCATAATATACCAGCCAATACTATAGGATCTGCAGAATTTCAAAAAGTTACAAGAAACTTCATAAAAGAACAGAAAATTACACACCATTATATTAATGGAGAAGGTATTTGTCATCAAGTCCTCCCAGAAAAAGGTTTAGTAGAGCCTGGAAAACTTATTGTTGGAGCAGACTCACATACTTGTACATATGGTGCTTTCGGAGCATTTTCAACTGGAATGGGTGCAACAGATATTGCAATGGTTTATGCTACTGGAAAAACTTGGTTTATGGTTCCAGAAGCTATTAAAATAGAAGTTACAGATAATTTAAATAATTTAACTTCAAAAGACATTATTCTTAATATTATAGGCAAAATTGGTATTGCTGGTGCAACTTATAAAACTGCAGAATTCTGTGGTGAAACAATAGATAATTTAGATATTGCAAGTAGAATGACTATGACTAATATGGCAATTGAAATGGGTGCAAAAAATGGTATAATGGAACCTAATGATGAAACTATAAAATATGTTTGTAAAAGAACTGGAAAAACAAAAGACCAATTAAACATCAAAAAATCAGATAAAGATGCTGATTATGTCAAAGAATACCATTTTAATATTGATGGATTAGAAGAACAAATTTCATGCCCTAATGATGTAGATAATGTTAAAGGAATTAGTAAAGTACAAGGTACATCTATTGACCAAGCAGTGATTGGATCATGTACTAATGGAAGACTTAATGATTTAAAAGTAGCTGCAGAGATTCTTGAAGGACATAAAGTTCATGAAGATGTAAGACTTATAATTCTTCCTGCATCACGTGAAATCTATCTTAATGCAATAAATAAAGGTTATATTCAAACATTTATTGATGCTGGTGCAATTGTTTGTAATCCTGGATGTGGACCATGCCTTGGTGCACATATGGGTGTTTTATGTGAAGGAGAAACTGCAATTTCAACAACAAATAGGAATTTTAAAGGAAGAATGGGAGATCCAAAATCTTCAGTATATCTTTCAAACCCAAAAGTTGTTGCAGCTTCTGCAATAAAAGGATTTATTGAAAAACCAGAAAACATATAACCTTTTTCTTTTTTTATTTTGATTTAATATAACTAATAAAAACTATTTTTAATGTGAAACTATGGACAAAAAAGAGAACAATATTAATAAATGTTTAATTGATAAAATAAATTATCTTGAAAACAAATATAATAAAAAATTTTCAAATACACAGAAAATACTTTTAACAACTGATGGATCAATTACTGCAATTTTAGATGTATTATATAATAAAATTAGTTTAAAAACAATAGAACAACATTTTGAAAAAGCAGATAAAAATGTTGCAGAACATTTCAATATTAAAGAAGATGAAATAGTTAATAACAGAACCATCATTATGCATAAAGAAAATCAACCATTAATTTTTGCAAGAAGTTTTATTCCATTATCTAGGATAAGTAAAGAAATAAAAGATTCATTAATGGCTGAAGATATCCCAATTGGAAGAATATTAAAAAATTATAAACTTGAAACAAGACGTGAAATTGGAGAAATTAAAATATTAAAAGCAAATGAAGAGTTAAATAAAATTTATAAAACAAATAATGATTTCTTATCAAGAGATTATGATATTATTTATAATAAAAAGAAATTTATGTGGATTCAAGAAATGTTTCCAATAGACTATTTTACTAAAAAACAATTATAAAACATTACCAAATTATATTTAATTAAAAAACTTTAAGTAATCTTTAAAAGTATAAATCTAATTATTTTAGTTGATATTTTTTAAATTTATAAAGTAATGAATTTAATTTAAAAAAAATAAATTTAAGAATTTTCTAAATTAAAAAGACATAATATTAAATTAAAAAATTAGATAAAACTAAAATTTAATTTATGTTAAAAAAATGTAAAGTATTACTAAAAAATTAGATAAAACTAAAATTTAATTTATGTTAAAAAAATGTAAAGTATTACTAAAAAATTAGATAAAACTAAAATTTAATTTAATGTGAGATTGATAAAAAAATATTAAAAATAATTATTAAATTTAAGATTATAATACAATTAAATAATAAAAAATTTTAAAATTAAAAAATTAAAGATAATATATGAAATTAATTAAATATAATTGAAGGTGAAAGAATGGGAGTAAATTTTAAAGATATTGCTTCTCCAGAAAAAATTGAATTAAAAGATATAGAAGGAAGAACAATAGCAATAGATGCATATAATACTATTTATCAATTTTTATCAGGTATACGTCAAAAAGATGGAAGTCCTCTTAAAGATGAAAATGGTAATGTAACTTCCCATTTAAGTGGCCTTTTATATAGAACATCATCAATTGTAGAAAAAGGAATAAAACCAATATATGTTTTTGATGGTAAACCTTCTGAATATAAAGCAGAAACAATTAAAAAACGAAGAGAAGCTAAAGAAAAATCAGAAATGAAAATGAAAAAAGCAATTGCAGAAGGTAATGATGAACTAGCACGTAAATATGCTATTCGTACCTCAAGGATGTCACCATATATTGTAGAAAGTTCTAAAGAATTACTTGATTATATGGGAATTCCATGGGTACAAGCTTCAAGAGAAGGAGAAGCACAAGCATCATACATGGTTCAACAAAAGGATGCATGGGCAGTATCCTCACAAGATTATGATTGTTTACTTTTTGGAGCACCTAAAATTATTAGAAATCTCACATTAAGTGGAGGCTTATCTAAATTAGAATATATGGAGCTTAATAAAGTTTTAGATAATCTTAAATTTACAAGAGAACAACTAATAGACTTAGCTCTTTTAGTAGGTACTGATTTTAATAATGGAATCCATGGAATAGGTATAAAAAGAGGTATTAAATTATTAAATGAAAAAAGTCTTGAAAATATATTAGAAGATTTAGATTACAAACCAGAAACAGATATTGAAATTTTAAGAAACATTTTCCTAAATCCAAATGTAAATAAAAATTATAAAATTAAATTCAAAAATTATGATAATGAAAAAATCATTGAATTTTTATGTGAAGAACATGGATTTGGAAAAGATAGAGTAAATAATGTACTTAAAAATAAAATGAAAAATCTTAATGTAAGTCAAAAAAGTTTAGAAGATTGGTTCTAAGTTTAGATAATAAGAATCATAAAATTCCTAGACATATAATAAATATAATTTTTATTAAAATTTTAAATAAACTTTTTTTAAAAGGGAGGAAAATCATCTCCCCAAAGTATTTTAACAAATTTTTTTGCCATTTCAACTTGTCTAGGATAATATTTACTAATATTAATTGTAAAATCTTCACGATTAGTAGATTTTGTAATTAATCTTAATAAATCCATATATCTCCTAATTGATTTATCTATATCAAAATCATAATTTTTAACAGCAAAATCTATTTTTTTAGAATTATGAAGACAAGGAATTTCTAATGTTTTACATATAGTTTCACGTGTAAAATATTTAACACGAATAAGTGGAGAAACAGAACTTATTAAAATATAATCTCCACAAGGAATTAAAGGAGGAACTCCTTGAGTATCTAATCTATCATAACTTGTAAGTCTCATATAATGTTGGATATTATAACAATGAAGTTCTGTATAAAAATTAGGTTTATATTCATTTATTAAACTAATAATTTTTTGACCCATTTCAGATTCATAATACTTCTTATCTACAGTTGAAATATATGGACTAGAATCAAAATTATAAAAGTAAAATTGACCTTCAGATAAATCTTCCAAATTTAAACGTTTAATTAATTTAATAGCAGTTTTACCTTCATTTCCATGAACACCACCAATAAATAACTTAGTAGGTCCTTCACCATTATCAATATGTTTAAAATAGTCCATAATATCATTTAATATAATTATAAATAAAATAAAATAAAATAAAAACAGAAAAAATTAATAAAAAATAAAAAAATATTTTAAAAATGGAAATAATTATGTTCCAGCATGCCAATCAGACATATAATCTTTTTGAGTATCAGTAATTGAATCAATTTCAATTCCCATAGCTTTTAATTTTAATCTAGCTACAGTATCATCAATAGAATCTGGAGCTTTCATAACTCCTAATTTTAAATTATTTTCATTTTCAAGAATATATTTAGCAGATAAAGCTTGTACTGCAAAACTCATATCCATAATTTCAGCAGGGTGACCTTGACCCCTTGCAGCAGCAAGATTAACTAATCTACCATCTGCTAAGAGATAGATTTTTCTTCCATCTGGCATGGTAAACATTTCAATACTTTCTCTTACAGTTTTAACTGAAACAGATTGTTCTTCTAAGTCATTTCTATTAATTTCTACATTGAAATGTCCAGAATTACAAAGCATACATCCGTCTTTCATGTATTTAAAATCATCACCAGAAATAATATTAATATTACCAGTTACAGTGATAATAATATCAGATATTTTAACAGCTTCTCTAATAGTCATTACTCTGAAACCATCCATTCTAGCTTCAAGAGCCCTGATAGGATCAACTTCAGTAACAATAACATTAGCACCCATACCTCTTGCTCTATTAGCTACACCACGGCCACACCAACCATAACCACATACAGTAAAGTTTTTACCAGCAATTAACATGTTTGTTGTACCCATAATAGCATCTAAAGAAGATTGACCAGTACCATACCTATTATCAAATAAATATTTAGTATAAGCATCATTTACTGCAACTACTGGGAATTTTAAAGCATTATCTTTAGCCATAGCTTTTAATCTATGTACACCAGTAGTGGTTTCTTCACAAGCTCCTTTAATATTTGATAAAAGTTCTTGTCTTTTACCATGTAAATGCATAATCATATCTGCACCATCATCAATAATGATATCAGGTTTATGATCTAAAACATTATCAATAGCTTGATAATATTCTTCATCAGATTGACCTCTCCAACCATATATATTTAAACCAAGAGCAGCAGCACCTGCAGCAGCATCATCATGAGTGGATAAAGGATTACAACCAGTCATTGCAACTTCTGCACCTCCTGCTTGTAAAGTTAAACCTAAATTAACTGTTTTAGGTTCAAGGTGTAAACATGATCCAATAGTAATTCCTTCAAAAGGTTTTTCTTCTTCAAAAACTTTTTTAATATGTTCAAGAACAGGCATATGTTTCTGTACCCATTCAATTTTCATTATTCCATCATCTGCAAGAGACATATCTTTAACATTACTCATTATAATCACGAAATAATCATTTTTAAATATTTGAGCGATACACCTAAATAAGAATTTAAAATATCATTCAAATAATATTATTTAAAATAAAATAGATTTTAATAATTTATATAATATATTTATATTTTTAAATTTTTAAATATTACTAAAAAATCATGATTAAAAAAGATAATATTATAAAAAATATTAGAATAAATATTAAAAAAAGAAAAATAAAATTAAATTAAATAAAAAATTAAATTAAAACACAAAGTATAAATATTAAAAAATACAAATTTAAGAAAGTATAATATTTAATATACTTTATTAATATTATGCCGGGGTGGCTCAGCTGGTTAGAGCGCACGGCTCATAGGGTTTTTTAGCTATGCTCTGACTGAATTCCTGGGATACCGTGAGGCCGCGGGTTCGAATCCCGCCCCCGGCATAAAAAAATCCCAGGAAAATTTTTAAAACTTTTTTTATACTATTTTAAAATACTGAATTTTATTTTAATCTATTTTTCAAAGATAATTTTTATTTTAACTACTGAATAATCTATTTTTCAAAAAATAAAATTAAATAAATAAAAATTAATAATATTTAATGGCTTTGTTGAAATCCTCAAAATTTTTAGAATAAACTTTCTTAAAATTGATTTTCATACATTAAATACTGTTTAAATTTTTATAAAAAATAGGATTTCAACAGATTCTATTTAATTTAAAAAATACTAAAAAATAAACTAACTTAATTAATAAATAAAATTAAACTATTTATTAATTAAATTACTAAATTATCAATTAAATTCAAGAATTATTATAAAATATTTTAATTATTAATTTATATTTGAAAATTTAGTTTTAAAACACATTAACTTTAAATTTAGAGTAAATTATAAATTTAAATAATTTCAAGAAGGATTATTTTAAAAAATAATAATTAAAAAACTTATAAAAAAATTAAATAAAATATTAAATTAATATATAATTAATTTATAAAAAGATATTTTGGTGTTTAAATGGAATATAGAGAATTAGGAAATACTGGGGAAAATGTATCTATTTTAGGCTTTGGAGGAATGAGATTACCTACTAACAATGAAAATAAAGATATTAACAAAAAACAAGCAGAAGAATTATTATCTTATGGAATAGACAATGGTATAAACATAATAGATACTGCATATTCATTTCATGCAAATGAAATACATGGTGGTGCTGGAAATAGTGAACCATTTTTAGGAGAATTTTTAGAAACAGGTTACAGAGATAAAGTTTATCTTCAAACAAAAATGCCATCATGGTTAATAAAAAAAGAAGAAGATTTAGAATTTTATTTAGACCAACAACTTAAAAGACTTAAAACAGATCATATTGATAATTACTTACTTCATGGTGTCAATAATGAAAACTGGGAAAATTATAAAAATGTAAATATTTTAGAATTTTTAGATAATATTCTTAGTGATGGTAGAGTTAAACATGTAGGCTTTTCAACACATGGAACTGTTGAAACATTATTTATTTTAACTGCAGAATATGATAAATGGGAAATTGCACTTACTCAAATGAATTTTTTAGATGAAACTTATCAAACAGGTATAGAAGGTTTAAATATTTTATCACAAATGGGTATTGGAAATATGATTATGGAACCATTACGTGGTGGAAGATTAGTTCAAAATGTTCCTGAAAATATTATGAAAATATGGGATAGTGCAGAAGAAAAAAGGACCCCAATAGAATGGGCATTAGAATATCTTTGGAATATGGAAAATGTTAGTTGTGTATTTAGTGGTATGAATTCTTTAGAACACTTAAAAACCAATATTAAAATTGCATCTAAATCCAAACCAAACATGATTTCTAAAAATGATAAAAAAGTTATTAAAGATGTAGCTGAAGAATATAGACAGCATAAAGGTAATGATTGCACTTCATGTGGTTACTGTATGCCTTGCCCTAATAAAATTAATATACCTCATTGTTTTAGAGAATACAACATGGGGAATATATTAAATAGTCCTAAAGGTTCTGCAAGACAATATTTCACCTATTTTGAAGACGAAACATTAGCACATCATTGTACCCAATGTGGAGATTGTGTAAATATGTGTCCACAAGGAATAAATATTCCTGAGGAAATGAAAAAAGTAGAAGAATATTTTGGAGATAAATTCAATCATTTTTAAGAGTTTATATAATAAATAACCTTAAATTAATAAGCTTAATAAATAAAAATTTTTTTAAAAATAAAAAATTATAAAGATATAAATATTAAAAGATAAAATATATAAAAAATAACAATTGTTATAAAAATTTTTAGTAAAAGGAGAATCAACAAAATATAATATAAAATAAAACAATTATATAACTTATTTATAAAAGAGATTTTGTTTGAAACTCAAAACAAATATTAAGTGATAAGATGCCAACAAGATATATTGGAAATGGATACTGGGAAATAGTATCAAGACAAATGAGTATAGTTACAAGAAGTGAACAACAAAGATTTAAAGATGCTAAAATAGCTGTAGTAGGTTGTGGTGGAATTGGAGGATCCGCAATTGAAATGTTAGCAAGAATGGGTGTTGGAAAACTTACAATAATAGATCAAGATTATTTTGATTTATCAAATCTTAATAGACAAGTAATGAGTAGTATAAATTGTTTAAGAAAAGATAAAACAGAAGTTACAAAAGAAAAAATAAGATTAATTAACCCATATGTAGAAGTTAATGCAAAAAATGCTAAAGTTGATGAAGATAATGTTGCAGAGTTAATTGGTGATGTTGATATTATCATTGATGCATTAGACAATCTTGTAACACGTATAATTGTAAGTAGATATGCAAAAGAAAAAAACATACCATTTATACATGGTGCAATAAATGGAACTAAAGGACAAATAACTGTATTTACTCCAGATACAGATAAAGATTATGAAGAATTATTTGGAATGCCATCAAAAGGTCGTGAATTAAATGAAGAAGTTAAAAAAGAAGTTGGAAACTTAACTTATGGTGTTCCTCCAGTAATTGGTCCAGTACCAAATATAATTGGTAATTTAGAAGCATTTGAAGCTTTTAAATATATTACAGGTATTGGAAAAGTTATAAAAGCCCCAAAAATATTAACTTATGATTTATTAGATTTAAATTCAATAACAGAAATAGAATTATGATTTAATGAATATATAATTTAAAATCTTAATCTATTTCATTTGAAATTTTAATCTTTTAAACATATTTATTTTTAATTTTAAATTTATATAATTAATTAATTAAAAAAACACTCTTTTTTAACTTTTTTAAAAATCTAATTTAATTAAAAAAAATGATTTTTTAAAATTTATTATTTTTAAATATAAAAAATTATATTCAAATTTTAAGAATTTAAGAATATCTCTTTTTAATAAACTTTAAATATAAATAATTAATTTTAAGATATTAATTAAAAAATTTAAGTTTTTAAAAACCATATTTAATTAAAAATTTAATTTTATAAACTATTTTTATTTTTAAATTTAAAATGATATTTAACTTAAATTTAAATAAATTCAATAAATCCAAAATTCAATTAAAAGTTTCTATTTATATAAGTAAAAAATATTTAAAAATAAGCTTTGTTGAAATCCTCAAAATTTTTTTAAAATAAACTTTCTTAAAATTAATTATCAATTATAACTAAGTTTAAATTTTTATAAAAAATAGTTTTCAACAGACCTAAAAATAATTAAAAAATATACAATTTTTAACAAATAAATATATAATCATTTAAAAATATAAAATTTAAAAAAAAATTGAAAAATAATATTAAACGTTCAATATTTTAATAAAAAAATGAATATAAAAACATAGAACATGATAGAAAACATTTATATATGAAAAAAATAAAATATATTGAAAGTAGGAATACTACTTCCGACTAAAATTAAAATCAATATAAAATAAAATGATAAATTTTATTTCATAAAGATTAATTTAAAATCAAAAAATTATTACCCTTAAATATTAATTATATACTGTTCATTTATTTAAACTAAAAATAATTAATATTAGACTGAATATAAAATTAATTTATTTTGATTAAAAATTAATTAAAAAATTGTATAAAAACATAATAAATAAACAAATTAATAAAACAATTAAATATATTAAAGATTAAATATTAAATAATTATTATAAAAAACATAATTTTTATTAAATAGTTTTTATTATTTTTATTTTATTAAAATGGAGACTGATTTAATGAGTAAAGATGTAGATAAAAAACAGATAGATAATGTAATAGAACAAATGGACAAAGACGATATCCAATTTATAAGATTACAATTTGTAGATATCCATGGTTTCCAAAAAAATATTGCAATACCAAAACCAAAAGATTTAGAAGATTTATTTACTGAAGGTAACTTATTTGATGGATCTTCAATTGATGGATTTGTAGATATTAATAACAGTGATTTATTATTAAAACCAGATATTAGTACCTACTCCAGATTACCATGGAGACCTGATGATTCTGCTGTATGTAGATTTATCTGTGATATTTACGATCCAAATGGAAAACCATTTGTAGGAGACCCAAGAAGTCAACTTAAAAAATCATTAGCAAAAATTTCAAAAGATGGATTACAATATAATATTGGTCCAGAACCAGAATTCTTTATTGTAGATATTGATGATGAAGGATATCCAATGCCTTATGATGATGCAGCTTACTTTGATATTGAACCTAAAGATAAAGGACCTGATTTCAGAAGAGAAATTAGTTTAAACCTACAAGAATTAGGATTTAATGTAGAAGCACTTCACCACGAAGTTGGTCCAGGTCAAAACGAAATTGCATTTAGATTTGATGATGCACTTAAAACTGCAGATGCAGTAGTAACCTTTAAAACAGCAATTAAATCAATTGTTAGTAACATGGCTGCATTTGATGAAATTGATTACAGAGTAACTTTCATGCCTAAACCATTCTTTGGTGTAAATGGTAGTGGAATGCACTGTCACCAAAGTTTATTTAAAAATGGTAAAAACTTATTTGCTGATGCAGATAGTGAAACTGGTTTATCAGATGATGCGATTTACTTTATTGGTGGATTATTAAAACATGCGCCTGCATTAACTGCTGTAACTAACCCAATTGTAAACTCATACAAACGTTTAGTTCCTGGATACGAAGCTCCAGTATATATTGCATATGGTCTTAAAAACAGATCAGCACTTGTAAGAGTACCTGCAGCTCGTGGACAAGCTACTCGTATTGAATATAGGGCACCTGACCCAGCATGTAACCCATACTTAGCATTTGCTGCTATGCTTGAAGCTGGTTTAGATGGTATTAAAAATAAAGTTGATCCTGGTGAACCTACTGAAGTTAACATTTACAAATTAAGTGAGGAAGAACTTAAAGAAAGAGGAATTGGTTTATTACCTGCAAGTTTATGGGAAGCATATCATACACTTGAAAACGATCCTGTTGTTTTAGGTGCATTAGGTGACCATATTGCTAATAAATTCCTTGACAGCAAATATGCTGAATGGGATGATTACAGAGTTCAAGTATTTGGTTACGAACAAAGAAGATATTTAGATGTATAAATCTAATATCTTTAATTTTTTATTTTTAAAATTTAACTAATAGTTATCTATTAGACGACTTTTTTTACAACATAATTAAAACTTAATATTCTATTAAAGAATTGCTTTTTTTAATTGTTTAATATTTAATATTAAATTTATTTAAAATAGAGTTAATAGTTTTAAAATTATATATAATCAAAAAATTAATGCTATTTATTAAATTAAAATAAATAATTTAATAAGATTAAAAAATAAAATAATAATATAAATATTTAATATTTTTATAATAAGTTAAAAACGATATAAAATTTTAGAAGACTCTATAATTTTATAAACTTAAAAAATAATAAAGTAAAGGTGCCATATGTCTGAATCAAAACAGAAGACTATTGAAATTTTACGAATTTTAGAACAAGCTGAAAAACCAGTAGGTTCTAAAAAAATAGCAAATGAATTAAAAAACAAAGGGTATAATTTAGGAGAAAGAGCTGTTCGTTATCATATGCAACTTTTAGATGAAAAAGGATACACTGAGCGAATAGGATATTCTGGAAGAAAAATCACAGAACTTGGGAAATCAGTATTAGAAAAAGGACTTGTATACGACCAAGTAGATTTTACATTTTCAAAATTTGAAGAATATATCTATCAAACAACATTTAATCCTAATAATAAAACTGGAAATGTTATTGTTAATACATCACATATATTTGATGATGAAGGATTAGAATTAATTAAAAAAGTTTTTCAAGCAAATATTGCAGTAAGTCCTCTTGTTAAACTTGAAAAAAGTACATATAAAGGAAAAGAAGGATATAGTCTCAGAACAATTTGTGGAACAACTATTGATGGTGTATTATTAAACAATGGTATAAGTACCCAACCACAATATGGTGGATTACTAGAAGTTAAAGATTATGTACCTAAAAGATTTACAGAACTTATTTCCTATAAGAAAACATCAATTACTCCATTAGATGCATTTGTTGGAAAAAATATGACTTCTGTATTAAATGTTGTAGAAGAAGGTAATGGAACAATACCTGCAAATTTTAGAGTTATTCCTAGTGTTGCTCGTGATAAAACTGTTAAAATAATAAACAAACTTAAAAAAGCAAATATTAATGGAGTAATCGCAATAGGTAAAGAAGGTCAAGATATATTAGGTGTACCTGTACCTAAAGGAACAGTTGGTGTTGCTATATGTGGAGGAGTTACTCCTTTCTGTGCAGCACAAGAATTAGACTATGATGTAGATATAAAATTAGGTGAAGATTTAAATGATTATTCTGAACTAAAACCTATAACAAGTACAAAAACTATACTTAAAAGACCTAATAATAAAACAAACTATGAACAAATTCCATTTTTACTTTCAAAATCATGGAATCTTATTCAAAAAGTAGATTATAACTATAAGACTAAAAAAGGAAATATAATTGCTAATATTTCATATATTGATAAAGAAGATATAGATGATGCATTAGACATTATGGAGAAAACATATAATGACTATCCAAATTATATAAATCCTTATTATAAAATAGTTAAAAATGAAGATAACTCTGATAAAGTAGGAATAGCCACTGTATGTAGTCTTTCAGTTGATGGAATTTTAATTAAAAATGGAATTATGAGTTTACCAAAATATGGAGGATTACTTGAAATTGGAAATCCTTCACTATTTACAGAACTTATATCTTATGGTGGTTCCTCAATAGATCCACATAAAATATACATATCTAAAAATTTAACTTCAATTACACAAAAAGATACACCACAAAAAATTCTTGCATCTATTAAAGAAGTACCTTTAATAGCAAGAGAAGATGCAGAAGTTGTTTTAAATAAACTTAATGGTGAGGTATTATCTATTTATAAAATAGGTAAACCAAGAGAAGTAGTATACAATGCTAAAGTTAATAATTATAATTTTGGTGTTGTTGCAGGTAGTGGTTTAAATTCAATAGCTGCAATCCTTGAAGAAGGTATTAATATTGAAGTAAAAGCACTTGAAGGTTTAATGCCACTTAATGAAATGAATAAATTTTAAATTAAAAAATTTAAAAATTATTCTACTTTTTAAATTCTTCAAAATTTTTAAAATAAATTTTCAACTTTGTTGAATTACTCAAAATTTTTATAAATAAACTTTCTTAAAATTAATTTTCAAGTATTAATTAATTTTAAAATATTATAAAAAATAGTTTTCAACAAACTATTATTCTTTTACTAATTTTAAAAAAAATACTATTTATAAATTAAATAAAAATTTTTTTATTATTTTTCTATTTTTTAATAATTTGATTTTATTGAAATCTTTCTAATTTTTAGAATAAATTTTCTTAAAATTGATTTTCAAGTATTAATACCATTTAAATTATTATAAAAAATATTTTTAAACAAAAAAATCAAAAAATATCTAGTTAATATAAACGTTTAACTCTTAGATAAAAAATATCCTTTTTTTAAAAAATTAAAAAAAATGAATATGTATATAATTAGATGTACATATAATATAGAAAATACTAAAAATAAAATTAAAACTTTAATTAAAATAAAAAAACAGTTAAATAAAAAAGATAATTAATTAATAAAAACTAGAATTATTAATAAATATTTAAATTAAAAGACAAGAAATTATTTTGAAAATATTAATAAAAACAAAATAAAAATAGCTAAAAAATTATAAAAATTATTTAAAAATAAATAATTTTATAATTCATTTTCTAATTTAAGTTTAACTTCACCTAATTTTGGAGCTAAATAATTATAGAAATATGTAGCTAAAAAGATAATAACGAAATTTAAAACAAATGTAACAATAATATTGTATATTGCAGACATACCTGCTTTTTGATTTACAATTAACATGATAATTGAAACAATAACACTAAGAATTGTCATTACAATAGACATGATTATTGCGGTTTTTGTAGGATCAAAACGTTTAATAATAGCCATATCTTTTTCATCTTCTAATTCTACAATAATACCTCCAATAATAGGACTAAGATAATTATAACAGTAAGCACCAATAAGGACAAAAAGGAATGGGAATACAAATGAAGCAATAAGTAATGAAATAATAATTCTAGGAGATACCATTAACATTGCTACATTATATAAAATCATTGCAATACCCATTTGACCAGTCATCATTAACATTTGTAATAATGAACTAATCATAGCAGGTACAAATACTGCTATTAAAGTATATACAATAATAAAAGATACAAGAGAAATTAAAGCTAAAACTAATGCAATAGGTAAAGGTTTAATTTCTTTAACCTCATTATCTTCAATACTGAAATTGATAGCATTTAATCTTTTAACAAATATATTGTATAAAAATCCTCGTCCAAAAAAGTGAATTATACTTTGTAAAATAGTTCCAAAGACAATAACAGGTATTAAGACTAAAGCAATTGATGATGCATTTCCTCCAGTCATTACAGAAATTACAATAAATAGTATAACTGCAAATATTATACTTAATAAAGTATTAACACACATACCCATACTTGTAAAGGAAGATAAATCAATTTGTTTAATATTCTTTGAATTTACCATATTTTCACCCTTTTAAAAAAAATTATAGAATATTTGTTTAAATAATAGATATTTAAACAAACATTTAATTTAATATATTTTTTATAATATTAATCTTTTGATTTGTTTATAAAATAATAAAAAGAAAATATAAAAAATCAAATAATATTAAAAAACTTAAACATTCAATAATATTTAAATTATAAATTTAATATTTAAATAAATTTAAAATATATAAGAAATTTAAATTATAATTTAAAAAGTTTTAAAATATTATAAATAAAATAAATTAAATTTAAAACCAATTTTTAGAATCTTCTAAAATTTCATCAACAATTATATCTGCAGAACCAGTGTAAGTATGAGGATCCATAATTTTTCTAACTTCTTCTTCAGATAAGAATTTAGAAGCTTCTTCATCAGCAAGTATTAAATCTGCAAGTAATAATTTTTCTTTATTAGCTTTAATAGCATTTTTCCTTACAATAGCATATGCAGTTTGTTTACCCATACCTGATCTAGTAAGTTCTGCCATTAATCTTTCAGCCATGACTAAACCATGAGTTAAATTAAGATTTTTCTCAATATTTTCATCATGGAATTGTAATTTAGTCATGAGTTTAATAGTTAATTCTAAAGTATAATCACTTAAAATACATGCTTCAGGTAACATTATTCTTTCACAAGAAGAATTAGTTAAATCTCTTTCATGCCATAATGGATTATTTTCCATAGCAGCAGTTACATATGATTTTACAATCCTTGAAATACCACAAATTCTTTCAGCAGTAATAGGATTCATTTTATGTGGCATAGTACTACTACCTACTTGTTTTTCTGGATCAAAGAATTCTCCAACTTCCATGATTTCAGTTCTTTGAAGATTTCTGATTTCAAGAGCTATTTTTGTAAGAGTAGTTGCAAGGTTTGCAATTACCATAATAAATTCTACATGATTATCTCTTTGAACAACTTGATTAGTAATAGTTGCATAAGGTAAATCTAAAATTTCAGAAACTTTTTTATGTACTTCCCAACCTTGAGGACCTAATGCTGCAGTAGTACCAACTGCACCATCTAACATTCCAACACAGACATTATTTTTTGCATGTTCTAATCTATCATACTGTCTTTTAAGTTCAGCAGCCCAATTAGCAAATTTCATACCATAAGTAGTAGGAATAGCATGTTGACCATGAGTACGTCCTATACATACTTTATCTTTGTTTTCTTTAGCTAATTTAAGAATAATATTAGTTAATTTAATTATTTTATCTTCAAGTACATGAATAGAATCTTTAAGAAGTAAAGAATTTGAAGTATCTACAATATCATTAGAAGTTGCTCCAAAGTGAACATATTCACCAGCTTCACCATCACATTGTTCTGCAATTCCTTGAACCATAGATGCAATATCATGTTTTTTAGCAGCTTCAATTTCATTTACTCTTTCAAGTTTAACATAATTAGTATTAGCTTTTTTACTAATCTCATCAGCATATTCTTTTTTAATAATTCCAAGTTGACCTTCAGCTTGAGCTAATGCAGATTCTACATCTAACATTTTTTGTAATTTATTTTCATATTCCCAAATATTCTTCATTTCAGGAGTACCATATCTAAATTCTATTGGATGTATTGCCATTATAACACTTCTTAAAATTTTTAACAAATATCATAATAAAAATTAATTTATTAAATCACAAATAAAATAATCCATTGATTTTAATAAAATAAAATTTTTACTACAATTAATAAATATTATAATAATATTTTTAATTTTAAAATTAATATAATTAGCTATAAAAAAATATTAAAAAATAAAAAATAAAATTAAAATCAATATAAATAGCTATAAAAATATTAAAAAATAAAAAATAAAATTAAAATTAAACATATAATTTTTATAATAAAAAAATTAAAGAGATATCTAGTTAATATATCAATCTGTTAAATTTTAATTAAGAAGGCGATTTTAAATGTGTGTAATTGTTATTAAACCACCAAACACAAATATTTCAAGAAGAAATATAGAAGCAATGTATAAACAAAACCCACATGGAGTAGGAATAAGTTATTATAATCCAAAAGAAGATATGATAGTTTGGAAAAAAGGTTTAACAGACTTAGATGAAATTGAAAACATTATAAACAAATTATATCCTATAGAGACCATTATTCATTTTAGATATGGAACATCAGGACCAAATAATGCTAAAATGTGCCATCCTTTTCCAATTAATGAAGAAAATAGACTCCAAGGTAAATCAAAAAAAATATTTTATCATAATGGAGAATTAAAAGCATTTGAACCAGAAGAAAATTCAGAATATAGTGATGCATATCTTTTTTGGAAAGAAGTTGTAAATAAAGTTAATATTCCTCTTGATAAAGAAGTTGAGAAATGGTTTGATGATGGAATAAATAAAATGGCATTTCATACAACAGATGGTATTCAAACAGTAGGAGAATACTTTGAATGGGATGGACTTAAAGTAAGTAATCTTAAATTTACAAGATTTTTATTTGAAAAATCTAAACCAAGAAAAGTTCTATCTTTTATAAAATGGAAAATAGTTTTAAGATCAATTAATGGAATTATTAATGGATTTACAAAATTAAGAGATAAAATTGAATAAATTTTATCTATTCAAACTACTTTTAAAACATGAAAATATTATATAACATTAACAATTTTTAAAATTTTATCTATTCAAACTACTTTTAAAACAAATATTAATATTAAAATTTCTAAGAAAATAAAAAAATTAAACTTATTTTAAAAAATTATAAATGTTAAAACTTTTTAAATTTAATAAAAAATTATAAAGTAAATTTATTTAAAACCTTTAATTTTTAAAATAGAATTTTTTCAAAATCTAGTTCTCAAGTATTAAAAGACTTTAAAATTTAATAAAAATATGTAAAATAGTGCTCCGTCCGGGATTCGAACCCGTGTCTCTGGTTCGAGAGACCAGAATGATTGGCCGGACTACACTAACGGAGCATATAAAATAAATATATAAAATAAAACAAGAAATTAAATAATAAATAAAAAATTTAATTATTATTTAAAGTATTTATGCAGAATATCTTAAAACAAAACAGAATATTGCTAAGATTATAGTTGCAACCACTACGATTTCAGGAGAAAGTTTAGGTCCTACACTTTCTTCATCAAAATATCTAACTAAACCTGCACCTGTCTGTGGCATATCAATTTTATCGTCTTTTCTAGACATAATATCACCATATATTCTTAAAAAAAATAATATAAATATAAACAAATAAAAAAGAATAAATTTAATTATATATTATAATATATGATAATACTTATATTTAAACCTTAATTTAAATTTAATAAAGATACTGGTTTTTCATAAAATAAAAATAAAAATATCAACATATTTATATTATATTTAAAAGAGATAATAACATATTATAAAAACTTATTTTTAGATTATTTTAAATTTTAAAATTATTTTATAAAGTTTAAATATTTATTTAAATAATAATTAATTCTTATTAAATAAAGGTGATTAAATGGAACATTGGATAGAAAGAATAGCTGATGATTTAAATAATATGGATGTAGAAAAACACACAATAGCTAGTGGTACATCTATATCAGGATCAATACATATTGGAAATTCTTGTGATATATTTATTGCAAATGCAATAGGTAAACAATTAAAAAAATTAGGTAGTGATGTTGAAGTCATATGGATTGCTGATGATCACGATCCATTAAGAAAAGTACCATACCCACTTCCAGAAAATTTTACTAAATACTTAGGTATGCCTTATTCAACAATTCCATGTCCTGATGGATGTTGTAAAAACTTTGTTGAACACTTTGAAAAACCATTATTTAATGTATTAGATGATTATGGAATAGATGTAAGTATTAAATCTGGTTTTGAAATGTATAAATCAGGAGTATACAACGATTATATAAGAACTGCATTAGAAAACCATAATAGAATAAGAGAAATATTCGATCAATACAGAAGAGAACCATTAGCAGAAAATTGGTTACCTTACAATCCAATTTGTGAAAAATGTGGAAGAGTAAACACAACTACTGCATATGATTTTGATGGTGATAAAGTTTACTACAAATGTGAATGTGGTCATGAAGGAGTTTCTGATATAACTAAAGGTGATGGAAAACTTACATGGAGAGTAGAATGGGCTGCTAGATGGAAAATATTCAACACTACTTGTGAACCATTTGGAAAAGATCATGCAGCAAGTGGTGGATCTTATGATGTAAGTAAAGTTATTTCAAAAGAAATATTTGATTATGATGCACCATATCCAGTTCCATATGAATGGATTACTCTTAATGGTGAAGCAATGAGTAAATCCCATGGAGTATTCTTTACACCACAACAATGGTTAGAAATTGGACCTGCAGAAAGTCTTAATTATTATTTATTCAGAAGTAAACCAATGAAACCAAAAGATTTCTCACCTAAAATGGACTTTGTAAATTTAATGGAACAATTTGATACTGTAGAAAAAGTATTTTATGATGAAGTAGAAGCACCATCTGAAAAAGAAGCAAGAAAATTCAAAGAAATCTATAATATAGCACAAATTAATGAAGGTAGTCCATTACCATTTAGACCACCTTATAGATTCCTTATTAATGCAATACAAATTGTTGGTGGTTGTGACCTTGAAAAAATTTTTGGAATCTTAAAAAGAAATTCACAATTAACTAAAAGCTTTGAAGATAAAGAATTTAATGATTTAACTGAAACAGAACTTGCACAATATAAAGAAAGAGTAGAGAATGTAAATAATTGGTTAAATTTATATGCACCTAAATTTGTTAAATTTAATGTACAATATAAATCAATACCTAATTTACCACTTCAAGAAGAACAAGATGCATTCTTAAAAGACCTTGCAGATTTAATTGAAAATAACAATTATACACATGCTGAAGATTTACATGACGATATGTATAAAGCATTAGAATCTCACAATTTAAAACCACAAAAAGCATTCCAAGCAATTTATAAAATGATTCTTGGTAAAAAACAAGGTCCTAGAGCAGCATCATTCTTACTTTCATTAGATAAAGATTTTGTTGTTAAAAGACTTAGAAAAGAAGAATAAATATTCTTCTTTTTACTAATTTTAAAAAAAATAGTGGTTTTGTTGAAACCCACAAAACTTTTAGAATAAACTTTCTTAAAATTGATTTTCAAGTATTACTATTGTTTAACTTTTTATAAAAATAGGATTTCAACAGACTTAAAATAGTATAAAAAATATAAATTCTCCTAATTTTTAGAACTAATTCATTTAAAAACTAGAATTACAAGTAGTAGAATTTGAAACACGCTCTTTTTCTTTATCCCATACTTCAGGATGATTCTCTATAAAGTCATTAAAAATTTCACGTATTTCTTCCATTTGAAGAACTTCAACTTCAATATTATTAATTTCTAAAAAATTCTCAGCACCCATTAAAGTTACATTTTCCCCAATTACAACACGAGGAATATTATATAAAACAATTGCACCAGAACACATTGGACAAGGAGAAAGAGTAGTATATAATGTAGATTGACTATATTCAAGATAAGTTAATCTTCCTGCATTATTAATTGCATCTATTTCACCATGTAAAATAGGAGAATCTTCTTGAATCATACGATTATGACCACGACCTACAATTTTCCCATTAGAAACTAAAACAGCCCCAATTGGAATTCCTCCTTCTTCAATAGATTTTTTAGCTTCAATAATTGCTTCTTTCATAAAATAGATATCATCAATCATTATAACACCATAATGATATTAATTAATTAACTTTGATAAAAAACCTTTATTTTGTTCATCTTTAAGATTATCATTTAACTTATTGTTAGATTTTTTAAGATCTTTAATAATTTTATCTTTATGATTAAGTTCAGAATTAAGTTTATTAAGTTGTTTTTCTTTATTTGAAATACTTTCTTTTAAATCATTAATTTTATATTCTAAATTTGCAATTTTTTCATTTAAATCATTTTTATAGGATTCTAATTCATTTTTATCATTATATAAACTTTTTCTTTCTTCTTTTAAAGAATTATTATCATTAGTTAATTTAGATAATTTACTTTCAGCTGAATCTAATTTTTTAGAAAGTTCCTTATTTTCTTTTTTTAATTGTTTAATTTCATTACTATTCTCTTCATTTTGAGAACTTATTACTTTATCATAATCTTTTTGAAGTTTTTCATATTTTACTTTAAGAATTGCAAGTTCTGCACCATTTTTAGTAAATGTTTCACTTAAATCTGCATTAATATCTAACTGTTCATAATATCTTTTAGTAGAAGAGTCTAATGCATCAGTTAATTCTTTTTTTAAATTTTTTAACTGTTTATTTTCCTTTTTAAGATCAGGTATGATTTCATTAGTTAAATGATTTAATTCTTCTGATTGATTTTTGCTTTTTAATACTAATTTTTCGTATTTTTCATCATCTACCACAATAATCACCATGTATAAGAAAAAACTTAATAAATTAGAAATGAAACTAATTCAATATATATTTATTTGTATATCATTATTATATTTAATTGTTTTAGTAAATAAGATTTATAATAGTAATTAAAAAATTAAACAAAATAATAAAAAAAGAACTAAAATTTAAGTAAAATTAATAAAGAAAAAAAGTAAAAATCTAAAAAAATCAATAAAAAATAAAAAAAGTGGAGAAAAAGTAGGTTTAATTTCTTTGGAATCGGCGTCTATCTAAAAGTTCTTGACGTTTACCTGCATTCCATCCACCATTAGCAGATTTAGCATGACCTACTTGTTGAACATATCCAGTAATCCTATCATACCATTCAACATCTTCAGTTTCACCACAGTTAGGACATTTATTATTTAATCCTTTCATTAATGTTTTACATTTTAAACAGAAACTTAAAGCAGAACTGTAAGCCCAGAATCCAATATCTGATTTTTTAGCAATTTTATTAGTTAAACTCATTAATGATTGTGGATCAGAGTAAGATTCACCCATAAATGCGTGGAAAATATGTCCACCAGGAGTAATTGGATGATATTGTTCTTCTATTTTTATTTTATCTACAAGTGAAATCTCAGAGTTAACAGGAACATGTGAAGAGTTAGTGTAATAATTAGCACCATTATCTCCTTGTAATATTGCTTTATCTCCAAATTGTTCTTTATCAAGTGTTGCAAATCTATATGCAGTAGTTTCTGCAGGAGTTTGAATTACAGACCATCTAAGACCAGTTTCTTTTTGTAATTCTTCAGCTCTATCATAGATATATTTAATACATTTTACACCAAATTTATTTGCATCTGGATTATCAATACCTTCACCAAATAATGCAAGTAACATTTCATTAAGACCAACAAAACCAAAGGATAAAGTAGAGTTTTCTACTCTGTAATAATTTTCACCATTAATTTTTTGAGTTAAGAAAGGAAGTACATCATAATCATTTAAACAATGTAATGCTTGCTCTCTTCTTAATAATAAAGTTTCAACTACTAAATCCATGTAATTATCTAAGTATTCAAATACTTGAGATTCATCTTTAGATTGATACCCAATTCTAGGAAGGTTCATTGTAACATAAGCAAGGTTACCTGTTCTTAAACAATCTTGATCCCAGTCTCCAGTCCAAGTATCTTGGAGACAAGTCCTACATCCCATATAATTTGCCATGTTTCCTCTGTATTTAGGTAACATATTTACAAAGTAAGGAGAACCAAATTTTGCAGAGAGTTCATGTACTCTATATAAATCCTCATCATAATCTCCTTTTAATGTTTCTTTACGTAAAGTATAAATAGTATTTGGGAAAAGGTGAGGTTTTCCATCTTTATCTCCGTGATATAAATTTTCAGTAAATGCTCTTTGGATTAATCTAGTTTCTTCCTCAAAATCACCATAAGTTCCAACTACTTTTCCACCAGGACCATATGCTGTTACATCTTCTAAGAATTTTGGAACTCCAAATTCTAATTGCATACTTGTAAATGGAACTTGTGAACCTCTAGCAGCATAAGCCATGTTCAAGTTGTAGATTAACATTTGAACAGCTTGTTTAATCTCTTCATAAGATCTACCTCTTGCAAATGGTGCTACAAATACATTCCAGAAAGACATAGCTTGTCCACCAGACATGTTTTGTTGTGCTGCAAGCATAATTTCACCAGTATGGTTCATTAAAGTTTCCATATGAGAAGGAGCTCCTGCAACAGAAGTATGATCTCCAGTACCATCTACTTTAAGACCATATCTAATAAATGATCTAATATCATGTTGTAAACAATTTAATGGTCTTGCTGCAAAGTATTCTAAATCATGTATGTGAATATCACCAGACATATGAGCATCTGCTAAATGTGAAGGTAATACATGTAATAATGCATATTGTTTTAATGCTTCATCAGCAACATATTTATGAATAGTTTCAGGGTTATGCATCATATTAGCATTATCATGGTTACCATTTTCAATTAAAGAAGTAATGTTATATACTGGAATTCCTAAACGAGTATAATCTTTCCTAATATCTTCAAGACCATATTCAACTAATTTAGTGTTAACCATTTCCCTAATCATAGGTGCAGTTACATAATCAACATTTAATTTTTTAAGTTCTTTCCAAACTTCAGAAGCAATTTCAAAAGCAGTTTCTTGAGATGCATTAGTTTCTTGAACTAAAGTATTAACTATTTTAGTTAAATCAAATGCTTCAATTTTATCTCTTGTAGTTCTTACTTTTAAAGTAGTAGTTGCTAAATATTTATTAGCTGATTCTTCACTAACATCACATAATGATTCATAAACAATTTTTTTAATTTCTTTTGTAGTGATTCCATCATATAATGATGAAACAACATTTGAAATTATTTTATCAGATTCAAAAAATGGTGTTTCTACCATGACTAAAGATTTTAATAATTTTTCATAACTGAATCTCTCCATTACACCATTATTCTTTTTTACAGAAACTTTAATATTTTTATTTAAGTTATTTGCGACTTCAGATCTAGTTTCCATTTTATTCTCCTCCACTTTAAAAATTAAAGTAATTAAAAAAAGTTCAAAACCCATTAAAATAAATTTAAACCATAAATATTATTTTATTAATCCTAAAGAACTTAATTTAGATAATAATAATCTAGAAAAAATTAGATTATATTATTAAGTAAGTAATATTATATCAGTTGTAACTAGTATAATAATGTTCGTATTAATACAAACAATATTATATACTTAATATAATTTAAACTTTGTGTATTTTTATAAAATAAAAAAATACTAAAAAATTAAATTAAAAATATAAATTAAAATATGAAAATAAGCTTAATTAATGACAGGTTAAATATAAATTAAATAATTAATAGTCAGTAATCTATAAAACTTATTTTAATAAAACTAAACTATAAAAACACATCTAATGAACTTTGTTTAGATTTATCACTTTCAAACAGAGACTTAATACCAAATTCTTGGATTTCTAACCTTTGTTCAAGATAATGTGAAACAGGATATCTATTAACTAATTGTTTTGAAATATCTAAATATTTAGTTACAGAACCTTTAGATACACTGAGAATAAGATTACCTCCACAATTAGTACATTTACCAGATAATGGAATTCGTCTATATTTTGAATTACAATTAGTACATCTAACTTTTTGTTTAGAAAATGCACGTACATTACCCATAATATCAGGTAAGAAATGACTTGATAAAACTCCTTCAACTACACCTCTTTGATCTACAGCACGTATAATTTCTGCAAGGTTAATTTGACCTTCTACTTTTTCTTTCATTGAAGGTAAGCGTTTATACATACATAATGTTGGACCTGCATGAATACTAGATGTGTTATGAGAAAACATTAAACCACTATACTGTTCAGGAGTTCCTAAATGCATACTTACATTATCAATAAGGTCAAGTAATTCTGCTGGTTTAACTGGTTTTTTAGTTCTTTCAAAAAATTCAAGAGGGAATCTTTCAAATATATCTAAATTATGTGATTCATCATCAATTTCCTGAGGATCAATTCGAGTTGATAAAACCAAAGGAGCATCCATACTTCCACCACGAGTACTTGGCAAATAGGATTTTGAAAAGTTAATTAACGGATCAAGTAAAAGCATTACTGAATCTTCATCACTATCACAATTTCTTCTTTTTGAAGAATGGAAATATGGATGAGCATAACATCCTAATGCTTTAGTAAATCCAACAATACGTCCTAAAACACCTGCAGAAGTGTGAGGAGCAAGACCTGCAATTAAATGACCAATTAAATCCTCACGTTTATCCACATTATAAAATGTATCCATTTTATAAAATTTCTCAAGTTCATCATCTACAAAATTTGCAACATTAACTAAATAATCTGCACAATTTTCTGAAATAACAACATCTTGAACTTTAAGTTCTATAATTTGTTCTTCACTAGTAATAGGTTGGCCATAACAATCATTTTCATATCCCATTTCATGTAATTTTTCAACACTTACCCCAATTTCTTTTGGAATAAAGTGAGTTAAAGGTAAATCAGTAGAATCATGTCTAATTGTAGCTTCTTTAAAACAAAATACATGATTTTTAGCACGTAAAATACCTTTTTCTAAAGGTTCAGGTATTTTATTCTCAGAAATTAAACCTACAACACCTTTCATTTCATCAACTTTTCTAACACCAATATTATCAGATGCATTTCTAAGCATTTTAGCTAAATTAATCTTTTTAATACCAGTTTTACCAAAAGTTGTAGGTGCACCACAATATGGACATAATGATTGGAATGAACTTAAATTACATTTAGTACATTGTCGTCTAGCAAGATCTATTTTAATTGAACCTTTTTTAGCAGCTTCTGCAACTAACCTTCTACTTCCACCATTATTACCAATAGGGAATAAAACATTAGGTGCTGGTCTCATTAATCTTTCTTTAGATTTTTCTGGTCTACCTACACGAGTTCCAATATATGTTGGTGCCTTAAATTCAATAGGTACTTCTGAAATTAAATTTATTGCATCCATTACTTCCATGTCATGATTATTTAATTCTTCATCAGTAAGAGTTCTTCCTAAAGTATGTATTAAAGCATAAGAAATATCTTTATTAATTATTATATTTCCATCTTCAACTTTATGAAAAACACCAATAACCTCAAGAATACGTTTTTGATATGAAATATTAAGTTTAAGTTCATCACCATCATTATAATCTGGATTTTCATCTAAAATCCATTGGATTAAATCATTAAGCTCTTTTTTACTTATATCATGATAACAGAAAGTATAATCAGGATGAAGTGGAACATTATACTCTTTAGAGATTCTAAATGCTTCTTCTGCAGAGATTTCTTCAAATTCTAAACTTTTTAAATCTAATTCATGTACATTATCTCCAGATTTGTACTTAGTAGAATTCCTAATATGTTCAATCCACCATTCTTGACACCATCCTGCAGGAAGCATAGGTTGGTTGTTTCTTAAGAATTCACCAAATGCAATAAGCATATCACCAAGGAAAAGAATTTCTGCAATATTCTTTTTAATTTTACGAGCAAGTTTAATACTATCTACACGTAAAACATCACCATTTTTAAGTTTAACAATTGGTCCTTCAATAGAATCTACAGGAACAACACAATTACCTTTACCTGGTCTTTCAATTTTCATTTGGGTTCCAACAGCAATATATTCAATAATTTCCATTGCTGCAGGATGAACTCCCATAGTAGCAAGTCCAGTATTACGTGAACGACCATATCTTAATCTAAAACCTCCTTTTTCAGAAGGATAACTTAAAACAGGCCTTCCTCCAATAATATCCTGAATATATTTAGCAAATATTGGTTTATCATCAACTTCTCCAGGATAAGTTTCTACATCACCTTCTTCAAGAGAATCATCAGATTTATTATCAGAACTATCATCAGATTTAGGTTTTGCATATTCAAGTAAAAACTCCCATTTATCTAACTTAAGTTTATTAGCAATTTTATGAATTTTTTTAGATTTTTGGATAACTCCTTCAACCATAGCAAGAAGAGCTCCACCACGTATATTATTAGTTTCAACACGAGGAAGATCTCTATGTGATACTTCAATAGAATCAGTAGTTTCACCAGTTACTTCAACAGGAATATTATTTGCAGCAAATCTTACTTCATCAGCAGTAGGAGAATATTGAAGATTAGTAACTTCAGATTCATAAAGTTCTACTTCTTCTACATATCTTTCAATTTCATCATCAGTAGGTTTATAAATATCTAAACCTGTAGCTTCCCTGATTTTATCTCCAAGAAGTACAGCTAAAGCAGCAGCAGTACCTCCTGCACTCCTAATTGGACCTGCAAAATAAACTGCAAGATATTTACCTCCATCAGAATTCTCTTTAATACTAACTTTAGCAATACCTTCTAAAGGAGCAGCAACTACTCCTTCTGTTAATATAGCTAATGCAGTCCTAAGAGCTTGATCAGCTAATTCTTCTCTTTTAGCAGATGCTTCTTTACCTTTTTCTTCAATATCTTGAGAAGATATTTCTGCTGCAATTTCAAATGCTACTTGCTCACGATCAAGACCTTGTGATTCAAGATGTTTAATCTGCTTAGCAACACCTTCAGGACCAACAAGCCCCTCTACTCTTTCAGCTAAATCTTTTGCTCTTGGAATTTCTGTTTCAGTAGTGACATCCAAACCTTTAGACCTAGCTTCATTAGCTATATCATATAATTCCAGTGTTTCTTTTTCTAATCTTTCAAAATAATCCATAATATCACTAAATTATAAAATCAAATTAATAAAAAATTATGATTTTCATAAAAAAATTAATGAAACTTATTAAATTGCATATAATATTTTAGTAAAAATTCATATTTAATAGTATTGAGTGTATAAGAAAAGTAATAAATAAATAGTTAAAACTTAATAAAAAAGATGAATAAAAATTAAATAAATAAACAAAAAACTTAAAGAGATTAAAACTAAAATTATTAGATAAAAATTATTAAAAATAAAAATAACTTATTTTAAATCAAATATATATTAAAATATAAATTTATACAAATTTAAACATGATATGACTTAATATATTTTCAAATATAAAAAATATTGATAAAATATCATATAATATACAATAATCTAAAATAAAATAATAAAATTTAAAAATATTATAAAAAACAATTTTAAAATTAAAAAAAATAGAATTTATTAAAATTCTATAAATTATAAAATTTAAACAATATTTAATATATTAAAATTAAGTTTATAAGAACTTATTCTAAAAATTAATGAATTTTAAGAAAAAAATAAAGATTATTAAAATAAATAAAAAATGTATTATTTAACTTATTCTAAAAATCTAAAAATTTAATTTAATACAATCTTCTATTTTTAAACTAGAAAAAATTTAAACAATACTAAGTGATAAAAAATGATAAAAAATGATAAAATTTTAATAATCTAAATTAAATATCATCAAAGACATTATCATCAGCTTTGTCTAACCATGCATTAACTATTTTAATTGCACAATAATCTCCACACATAGTACATGCATCACTATCTGATGGTGGCCTATTATTTCTTTTTGCACGAGCATCTTCAGGAGAAATAGCTAAATCATATTGAGCTTCCCAATCTAATGCTTTACGAGCATGTGCCATTTTAAGATCTTTTTCACCATTATGTACTCCCTTTGCCATATCTCCAGCATAAGCACCAATTCTAGTAGAAATAACACCAGTTTTTACATCTTCAGAAGATGGTAAAGCAAGATGTTCTGCAGGAGTTACATAACATACAAAATCAGCACCTGCTTTAGCAGATTCTGCAGCACCAATAGCAGATACAATATGATCATAACCAGGCGCAATATCACATACTAATGGTCCTAACATATAGAAAGGTGCATTACTACATAATTTTTTCTGAATAGTTACATTTGCAGGAATTTCATTAATAGGAATATGACCTGGTCCTTCAATCATAGTTTGAACACCTGCTTCCCTAGCACGGTCTACTAATTCACCAAGAACAATAAGTTCTTGAACTTGTGCTCTATCAGTAGAATCTGCAATTGCTCCCGCTCTCATAGCATTTGCAAGAGATAATACAACATCATTTTCTTTAGCAATATCTAAAATATAATCATAATCTTTGTATAATGGATTTTCTAATTTATTTTCAACCATCCATGAAGAAATAAATGATCCTCCTCTTGATACAAGACCACATTCACGACCTTGTTTTTTAAGTCTTTTTAAAGTTTCAACATTTACACTACAATGAATAGCCATAAAGTCAATACCCATTTTAGCTTGTTTTTCAATGGTTTTAAATAAATCATCTTCATCCATTTCTATTACAGAACCATTATTTCTAATAGATTCAATAGCAGCTTGATATACTGGAACACTCCCTACTGGGAGTGGTGACATATCTAAAACTCTTTGTCTAATTTCATCAAGATCCCCACCAATACTTAATTCCATTAAACAATCTGCACCTGCATCAATTGCAACTTGAGCTTTATAAACTTCTTCATCAAAATTAACAATATCAGTAGAAGTACCTACAGTAGCATTAACTTTAGTTCTAAGTCCAGCACCAATACCAGTAGCTTTAATATCATGATTTAAATTTTTTGGAATAACAATAGTTCCATTAGCAACAGATTTTAAAATAAAATCTTCTGAAACATTTTCTCTTTTTGCTACTGTTTTCATTTCATCAGTAAGTATACCTTTTCTTGCATCTTCTAATTGAGTCATATTATTTCTCCACAATATACAATAAAATAAATTTTAAAATTTAATAAAATTAAATTGATTAAAATCAAATTTAATTAAATTAAAATAGAGATTAGTTTTATAATAATACTTAAACTTTATAATATATAAATTAATCCATTATACTTATATTAAAATTAAAATAAACTTGATAAAATTAAAGAAAATCTTATAAATAAAGAAAATAAACTTGATAAAATAAAATATTAATCTAGATATTAAAATATAAGTATTAACTTAAAAATAGAGGATATTAAAAAATTTAACCAAATAATATAAATTAAAATTTAAATTTAAGAAAAAAATAATCATAAAATTTAAAAATAATCAAGATAAAAAAATAAAATTCAAAAAATAGCTTTATTAAAATCTTTTAGATTTAATATAAGTATATTTTTAATTTAAAAATAATTAGTTTTATAAAATAAAATTTTAAATAAAAAATTTTAACAAATCCTAAAAAATAAAATTCAAAAAATAGAAAGTTTTAAAAGAGATTTAATCATTATAAAAATTATTCATTCTTTCTTTTGCTTCTTCTAAACTAGGAATATTAGTTTGACAACCTTGTTTTTCTACAATAAATGAAGAAACTGATGATGCAAACTTAGCAGATTCAACTAAAGACTTTCCATTTAAATAATAATATAAAAATCCTGCTTTATAAGAATCTCCAGCTCCAGTTGGATCTACTGCAGGTCTATAAATAGCATCTACTTTATATTCATTATCCTTTGTATAGATATAACTTCCATATTCTCTACATGTTTTAAGAATAATTTCAGGTCCTAAATCAAGTAAACCATCAATATCAAGATTTAATGAATCTTTAATCTTATCAATTTCAAAATTATTTCCAAATAATATTGTTGAGTTTTCAATAACTTGTTTTAATCTTTCTAAACTATAAGTATTTAAATCTTGACCAGGATCAAATGATAAAATTTTACCTTGTTTTTTAGCTTCACAGGAACATTTCCAATTAAAATCAGGATTACCTGTTGCTAAATGAATTGCATCATGTGATTTAATTGCATTTATAGGTATATCTGCATCCCCAAATGCTTTACCAGAGCCTTCATAAAAATAAGTAATAGTATCTTTTTCTTTATCATTTACCATAATAGCAGTAGGGATTAATTCATCTTTAACTGTAATAAAATAATCTGTGTTTACCCCAATTTTTTTAAAATTATAATAATATTCAGAATTTAAAAAACTTTCACCAACAGAAGATACCAAACTAGTATCTAATCCAAAAGTAGCAGCACACATTGCAACATTAGCTGCTGCACCACCTTGTAAATTTTTTAAAGAATCCATATGAGCTGAAGTGTTTGGTTTAGGAAATTCTGGAACATCTATAATAAAGTCAGAAGCAGTATGTCCAATTACTAATAATTTTGAATTATTCTCCATATAATCACCTTAAAAAAATAGTTAAAAACTACATAAAAAATTATATTTTCATTATAAAATATTATACTATATAAAATATTATATATTTTTCATAGCTCATGAAAATTAATAAAATATTAAATTTTTTTAAAATAAAAAGTTTATGAAAAAAATAATACACTTAAAATAGAAAAAATATACTAAATAAAAAACTTATAAAAAATAGTAAATTTAAGAATATTAATAAGGAATAAGTTTAAATCAACTAAAATATTAATAAAAACTCTAAAAAGAACTAAATCCTTGTAATTTAATTAAATCAGAGCAATTATTAGAAATATAATCAACAAATTTATCAACTTCTGGATTAACACCATGAGAATATACAAAACCAAGTGAATGAATAGTTTGATTTTTTAAAACATTATTTCCTTTAAAATAACTACCATTTAAAAATGTATAAAGATTATCAGAATTTTTAACTAATTTAAATGCATCAAATTGTGATTTAACCTCTTTTTCTAAATTAAATGGAATATTATTAGTTTTCAATGTATCCCACACTAATCTCTGAGCAGATCCTTTTACAGGAACAAAATTTAAATTAGATAAATCTTTAATAGAATTTATTCTTATATTATTTTTATTATTTGACACTAAAACCATATAATCAAATGCAATTGGTGTAAAATCAAGGTCATTACTTAATGCAATTAAAGGATCATCTAATGCAAGAATATCAATTAAATCATCTTCTGCAAGACTAAATGCACTATCTGTATCAGTACTAAAAACTTCAAGATTAAAAGGTAAATCAAGAGATTCAATTAATCCTGTGATTATATGTCCTCCTGCTATACGAATATTATCTGATTTTTTAAGACGATTATTATAAGTATGATATAAATCTAAAAGATTTAAAGCCTCATTTGTAAGTTCACTTCCAGAACCTATTTTATTTACTAATTTATATCCTAAATCTTTTTCAGCTTTAAGAATACGCCTATTAAAAACAGAATGAGATATTCCTAATTTTTTAGCAGATTTTCTTTGAGAATAAGTCTTAGATAAAACATCTAATGATTGAAACAATTTATAATTATAAATCTTTCCATTAATTTCAATATTTAACAATGGTTTTATATCCATGATTTAACCTACTAAAAAGTCTTAAAAAAATTAATAAAAAATAATACTAAATAAAATTTAAAATAATAAATGTTTATTAAATAATATATTTCTATACTAAATAAAATTTAAAATAATAAATATTTATTAGATAATATACTTATATAATATTATATATTAATAAATTAAAATAATATATTATTAAAAAATATAGGTTATAAGATATTATGGAACAGATGAAATCTTCAATACATGCAATTTTAGATAATATACAAAGTGCTGAAAAATATTTAAATGATGAAGATATCAAAAAATTTATGGAGATTATTTTAAAATCAGAAAATGTTTTTGTAGTAGGTGCTGGAAGATCAGGACTTGTAGGTAAAGCATTTGCAATGAGATTAATGCATTTAGGTATTAGTGCTTATGTTGTTGGTGAAACAATTACTCCCGCAATTAATAAAGATGATGCAATTCTTGCAATATCTGGTTCTGGAGAAACAAATACTATAGTTTCAGCAGCGAAAACATCTAAAGAAAGAGGAGCTAAAGTATTATCATTTACTTCATATGTAGAATCTTCACTTGGTAAATTATCTGATGTATCTATTTATATCCAAGGAAGAACTAAAGCAGAGTCAGATGATAAAAATTACTTAAAACGTCAAATTGATGGCAATTATACTTCACTTACACCATTAGGTACTGCTTTTGAGTTAACTTCACTTGTTTTCCTTGATGGGATTATTGCTCAATTAATGAATGAAATGGGCGAAACTGAAAGTGATTTAAAAAGTAGACATGCAGTAATTGAATAAAGTATTTTTAAATTAAAATACTTTTAAAAATTTTCAGTTTATTCTATATACTTACTATTTTTTATTATTTAATAAAGTGAATAAACTTAAATATAAACAATAATTCAAAAATATTATAAAAAATTGAAATTTAAATTTCAATTAATAAATTAACAACAATATCTCTTTTTTAATATAAACAATAATATATTAAGTACTATACTAATTTTAAAGAATTAAATTTAAGCAATAAATTTTTTCTTCAATTAATTTAAAAGATTTAGAAATCAGAAAAAATTAGGAATATTATTAATAAAAAAATAATAAAAAACTTAAATAGGTGAAAAAATGGACATAAAAACTTATGACGAACAATTAATGAAAGTTAAAGAATATCATGGTGAAGTATGTGGTGGAATTGCAATAGGTACTAAACTTGCAATGTATGGTATGGAAATTATGGGTATGGAACTTAATCAAAGACATAAAAATTTAATGGTATTTGTTGAAACTGATAGATGTATGGCTGATGCTATTTTAATTGTAACCCATTGTAGTATGGGTAAAAGAGCATTTAAACAGATGTATTATGGAAGATTTGCTGCAACTTTTTATAATATTGAAACTGGAGAAGCATACAGAATTACTGATGTAGATGCTAATAAAAAAGAAACTAAGAAAGAAACTAAAGAAGAATTAGTTAAAAGATTTAGAGAAACCCCTGCTGAAGAATTATTTAATGTTCAAAAAGTAAAAATTGTAGGTCTTAAAGAAGCTCAAAAACCTGGACCATTACATACACATACTTTTTGTTCAGTATGTGGTGAAAAAATAGCTGACGATCAGCATTTAGTTATTGGTGGAAGACCTATTTGTAAAGCTTGTGCTTTAGGTTCTTATTATGAAATAATTGATGAATAAAACTTCTTTTATTTCATTTTTAAAATATTAACTTTGATTAAAAATATATTTAATCTGATATTATTTTTTAAAATTCATTTATTTTTAGATACTTTAAAATTTCAATAAGAATTAAAATTAATTAAGAGAATAAGATTAAAAAAAATAAAACAATTAACTTTGATTTATTAATATTTTATAAAGATAAATTATTAAAAAATTACAAAAAAGGTTATATTACTTAAATTTAAAAAATAATATTAAATATTTTTTATATGGGATATTATGATAAGTTGTAGAAAAATAGCAAAAGGTAAAGCAAGTGGAGAATTACTTGTAAGTAATGAACCTATTAGTTTTTTAGGTGGAGTAGATCCAGAAACTGGAGAAATCATTGATATTAATCATGAATTAAAAGGTCAAATAATTAAAGATAAAATATTATTTATACCTGGAGGTAAAGGATCTACAGTAGGTTCATATGTTATTTTTCAAATGAAAAAAAATAATACAGCACCTAAAGCTATTATTTGTCTCAAAGCAGAACCAATTATAGCAACAGGCGCTATTATGTCAAATATTCCAATGGTTGATTCACCAGATAATACTGAAAATCTTGTTAATGGACAAAAAGTAGAAGTAAATAGTGATGAAGGCATTATTAAATTATTATAATTTTAAATATAAAATAATAAAACTTTTTTTCTATTTTTTAAAGATTTAAATTTTTAAATAAAATAAGTTTTCAAACTTATTTTTTATAGATATACTAATTTTACATTATAAAAGTTTAAATTATAAGAATAACATATAATATTTTTTAGGTACAACTAAATTTTATAAATATTAAGAATTAATAATTTTAATTTTTATATAAATTTAAATTATTTAAAAGTTATTTAAATTAAAATAATTAATAAATGTTTATTATTATTAATCAATTTAAAACATAACTATTAAATATTAATAATTTTTATATAATTTTATAAATAATATTATAATATATAAAAATATAAATAGATTTAAATATATGAATATTATAATAATATAAAATATATAATCAAAGGAGAATTAATAATGGCTAACGAAAAAAAAGAATTTAAAGTTGTAGGAATGCATTGTCCTAGTTGTGTAAATGCTGTTGAATTATCACTTACTGATGTTGATGGTATTGATTCTGCAAAAGCAAGTTTAGAAGACAATAATGTAATCATTGATTATGATGCAAGTAAAGTTTCTGATAAAGATATTGAATATGCAGTTGAAGAAGCTGGATTTAAAGTAGAATAAATAAATTAATATTCCTTAATTTTAAGGAATATTTTTTTTAAAATAAAATATAACACCACTTATATTTGTTTGTATGTAATAAAATTAAAATTTTTACTATAATTGATTTTGTTTAAATCTTTAAAAATTAATAAAGAGTTTATTTTCAATTTAAAAATAAATTAAATTTTTAAAAAATAGAATATAAAAAAACTTAAGTAAATCCATAGAATTAGAATCTTATTTATAAATAATTTTAAAATCTTAGTAAAAATCAATATTATAAATAAAATATAAAGTGAGGTGATTTAATGACAAAGAAAAAAAATATGGATCTTCCTATTGAAGGTATGCATTGTGCATCATGTGCACTTAGTATAGACAAATCATTAAATCGACTAGATGGTATTAGTGATGTTAATGTAGATTTAAACACTAATAGAGCGCATTTTACTATGGATTCTAAAGAAGTTTCAATGGATGAAATTGATAAAACCATTAAAAATTTAGGATTTAGTATACGTAAAGATGAAGTAAAACTTAGAACTAAAGGTATGCATTGTGCATCTTGTGTAGTGAGTATTGAAAAATCAATGTCTCGTCTTAATGGTATTTTTTATGTAAATGCAGATTTAACTACAGGAATAGTTACAGTAGAATATGATAGTAGTCAAGTTGCAGTAGATGATATGATTAAAGTTATTGAAAATCTTGGTTTTGAATATCTTGGTCTAGAAGGAGATCTTAATGAAACTGATGAAGAAGAAATATACCAAGAAGATCTTAATCAAAAAAGAAATCGTATAATCGTTGGTTTAGTATTTTCTGGAATATTAATGTATATAATGTTTAATCATATAATGGTACCTTATCTTTCAATGGGAGAATTATCATTAATAATATCTATTATACCATTTATATATGTTTCATATCCAATAGTAAAAGCAGGATTAACTGGATTATTCCATAAAAACCTTAATATGGATGTAATGTATACAATGGGTATTCTTGTAGCATATGTTTCAAGTATTCTAGGAACCTTTAATATAGTACTTAATTCAAGTTTCATGTTATATGATACAGCAGTAATGCTTCCATCATTTCTTATGATTGGTAGATATTTAGAAGCAAGAGCTAAAAGAAAAACATCATCATCAATTAAATCTTTAATTGGTCTTCAACCTAAAAATGCAATTAAAATAGAATTAGATGAAAATGGAAATATTCTTAAAGAAGAAGAAATACCAATTGAAAATATTAAAATTGGAGATATATTACTTGTTAAACCTGGTGAAAAAATACCTGCAGATTCTACAGTATTATATGGTAGTTCATATATTGATGAATCTATGATTACAGGTGAACCAGTACCTAAAATTAAAGAAAGTGGTTCTGAGATATTTTCAGGAACTTTAAATCAAAATGGTGTTTTAAAAGTTAAAGCTAAAAAAATTGGAAAAGATACTGTATTATCACAAATAATTACCCTTGTTGAAAAAGCACAATCTTCAAAACCTCCAGTACAAGGATTTGCAGATAAAGTAGTTGGAGTATTTATACCAACAATTATTACAATTGCAGTTCTTGTGTTTATAATATGGTACTTCTTACTTGGAGGAAGTTTATTATTCTCACTTACTACATTAATATCAATATTAGTAGTAGCATGTCCATGTGCATTAGGACTTGCAACACCTACAGCAGTAACTGTAGGTATTGGTAGATCTGCAGAATATGGTATTTTAATTAAAAATGGTGAAACACTTGAAAGTTCTGAAAAAGTAAATTATGCAGTATTTGATAAAACAGGTACAATTACCCAAGGTAAACCTGAAGTCGTTGATGTTTTACCATTAAAAGAAAACATTTCAGAAGAAGAATTATTATCTTATATTGTAAGTATTGAAAAAAATTCAAACCATCCAATTGCAAATGCAATTGTAAATTATGGTAATAATAAAAAAATAGAAATCTATAATGTAGAAGACTTTGAAAATGTTACGGGTAAAGGATTAAAAGGAAAAATCAATGGTAAAAATGTATATGCTGGAAATAAAGCATTACTTAAAGACAATAATGTAAATATTTCCAATAATGATTTAAAAGAATTTGATGAATTTGTATCTCATGCAAAAACTGCTATTTTCCTTGGAATTAATAATGAAGTAAAAGGAATAATAACATTGATGGATAAAATTAAACCAGATTCAAAAAGTGCTATGAAAGAACTTCATAAAATGGGTATTGAAACTTATATGATTACAGGAGATAATAATAAAACAGCTAAAGTTGTAGCATCAGAAGTTGGAATAGACCATGTAATTAGTGATGTACTTCCTAATGAAAAATTAGATAAAGTACGTGAACTTCAAAAATTAAATAATGGAAAAGTACTTTTCGTTGGTGATGGTATTAATGATGCACCAGCAATTACAGGTGCAGATATAGGTATTGCTGTTGGTGGAGGTACTGATGTTGCTATGGAAAGTGGAGATATTGTATTAATGGATGGTAGCCTTGAAAATGTTGTTGCATCTATACAACTTTCAAAAAAAGTAATGACTAGAATTAAAGAAAATATTTTTTGGGCATTTGCATACAATGCAATACTCATTCCTGTTGCTGCAGGAATATTATATCCAAATTATGGTATATTATTCAGACCAGAATATGCAGCACTTGCTATGGCTTGCAGTTCAGTTACAGTAGTATGTCTTTCATTACTTCTTAAATCATATGTTCCAGATATTAAAAAATCTAAAACACAAACTTAAGGGATCCTATTCCCTTTTTTCTATTTTTAAATCTTTTAAAACTAATTTAAATTAATATAAAATCTATTTTTAAATAAATATAATTAAAAAAATCAATAATAAAATATAGTTTTTATTATATAAAATAAATTCCTTAAAAAAAATAAATTTCTAGAAAAAAAGAAACATGATTTTAATTAAAAATAAACTTAATTAAAAATATAAAATTAAATATATTTTAAATCAAAATACAAAGAATTTAATAATAAAAATAAGACTTTTCTAAAATATAAATTTTAATTAAATCCATGTATATATAGACATAGAAAAAAGTAAAATTAAAAAAAAATAAAATTTTTTTAATAATATGTAGATAGAAAAAAGTAAAATTAAAAAAAAGAAAATAAAATTTTTTAATAAAATTCAATAGTTATATCATCTTCATCATTAATATGACGTATTTCAACTATTTCATCTTTAACTTCATTTAAATCAACTTCAATGTTTTGATTTAAAATTTCACCATTAAGTTGTAAGTTTATTCTTAATCCTTCACCTGTTTCTGGATCTTCACCAATAACACTTAAAACTTCACCTGGTGCAAATATACGGTTGTAAGATAATTCTATAGTATCTCCTACATTAACATTATTACGAATGTATTCAACAGCTTCATCAGGAGTCATTTTAACTTCTTTTTCCATAATATCACACTCTTTATTATATATAAGAATTATATTTACTTAATATATAGTATATAATTTTATTTAAAAGTTTATACTTTAGTTCATTTAAAAAATTAAATTATTAAATATATTAAAATTATTATAAACTTTTTTAAACCATATTACTATTTGATTTAAAAATACAATTAATTTTAAAAAATACAAATCATAATAAAACAAATTTTACTAAAAACCATCAAAATAAAAAAACAAACATAAAAAACAAAATTTACTAAAAAACTAAGGTAATAAATAAAATAAAAAATAATAGAATTCTAATAAATTTCTAAAGTGATTCCATAATTTAGACAATATAAAATTCTTTTTTTCAAAATAAAATCTTTTAAAAATATTTAATTAAGATATTGTAAATTTCGATTTAATTATTAAATTATAAAAAAAAGTGTTAAGAAAATAGAAATAATCTATTTTCTTCGTGTTTTCAGTTGTGAATTTAGTATTTCCTATTTTCACCAAGAGAAATATATTCATCATCTGTTTCTTTCCAAGCAGATAATTTATCTCTATTTTTCTCAGCGTCAAGGTATAAGTGTCCTTTACCGTTTAAAGCAATATCTCCTTTATATTGGATATATCTTCCTTCGTAAACTTCACCATTAATTTCAGGATCAGTGACAATATCTTCTTCAACAAATCCTTCAAGTAATCTACCTAATTTACCGTGGATAATGATATTACCATTTTTCATTTGTCCACCAGGCCAACGGTTTACATTACCATCAATTTCAATAACACCTTTAGTCATGTGGATTCCAGCAAGAATATCACAGTCACCAAGAACATGGATATTTCCACCAGTTAAACATTCACCACATTGTTTTCCAGCATTTCCGTGGACAATGATTTTTCCACCAGTCATACCTCTCCATTCACCAATGTATGAAGCACCAGTAAATTCTTTAGTATTACCGAAAATTTCAAGTTCTCCACCAGACATTTCACGTCCAGCATGAGCTTCTACATTACCCATAACGGTCATTTTTCCACCAGACATTTCTGCTCCAGCATGTAAATCTGCATCACCGTTTACGATAATTTCTCCAGCACTCATTTTATTTCCAATATATTTTACTCTTCCACAATCTCCATTAAAGACCATTTTTACTTCAGCAGGAGAGTCAGCAGTACCTTCTACTGTAATATCAAAAAAGTCTGTTAATGGGAATCTTGAGTTTCCTACAGGAACAGCATATTTATCGAAGTCTTCAGCTTCCCAAGTGTAAACAGTATCAGGAATGATTTCATCGAATTCTAATGCTATTGGATTTCTTTTTTTAACATCAAAAGTTATTGTTTTCATTCTATCACCCTAATTTATTCTACATCTACTCTAATTGGGTTAGATAAGAAGTGGTCATGTACTTTGTAGTTTTCCCATTTAACTGAGTAGTATTGTTTGAAGAATGGCATTACTTTATCAATAATTGCTTTTTCTTGTTCTTCCATACCTTTAACATTACTCCAAATTACGTGGGAAGGTTTAGTACTAACAATTTCTCCATCTTTAACCATAATTTGACCATCTTTAATTGTGTATTTTGCACGACTGAAAGCTCTTTCAACAGTTTCAGGGTTTTTAGATGGATCGAAGTCATTAGGGTTAATATCATATACTGCAATATCTGCATTAGAACCAACAGATAAGTTACCTCTATCAGTAAATCCATGGATTTTAGCATTAGCTGCTCTTGTAATAGTAGCAATATCATAGAAGTCGTATTCTCTGTCAATACTTGCGACCATTGTTCTTTTTTCAGCCCATTTATGGATTTCGTGGCTTTCAATCATTTGATTTCTTTTTGGAGCACTCATTAACCAAGAGATAATTCTTGGGTATCTTGTGAATGGTCCTGCATTAGGGTGATCAGTAGTTAAGTTAATTTGCCATGGATTATCAATTAATAAGAATAATTCCATACCAATACCCCATTGCAAAGCACTTACTGGTGCTTTTTTAGAGTAAATACAAGGGATAATACCTGCAGCAGTTTCACATTCAATATCTGCATTAACCCATTTTAATCCAGATAATCTGTATAAATCGTATTCCATAGGTGCATCTGCAGTCATGGTTGTAGTTTCATCAAAGGTTACTTGACCAACATCTCCAGTTGCATATTTACAATGGTTCATGAATTTAGCTACTTCAGGAGCACCTGATCCAGCATTTCTCCAGTTAGTTCCAGTGTAAGAATGGAAATGCATGTGACAACAGTGGACAGTTTGATCTCTTACAGATGCTGTTTTTTTAGTACTTTTAACAACATCTTTAAGTGAATCAAGAGTTTCAAGAGTTGTTGGAGTGTTTCCTGGGTGTCCTAAATCATTAGGGTGTATATGTATAGAATGAGGAAGTCCAAGTTTTTCATTTGCTTTTGCAAGAGCTCTTACAACTTCTTTAGAAGATACATCAAAGTATGGTGCACTATCATTGTATCCGTGTACATTCATACCCCAACCCCATGCTTCACTACCACATGGGTTTACAATTTTTACACCGTATCCTTTAGTAATTTTTAACCAAGCTGAAATAAATGCAGCAAGACCATCAATATCTCCTTCTTTTGCAAGTTCCATTACAATCCAGTTGTTACCGAATAAGGTTAATGGGTTTACATCAATGTTTGGAATAATTCCAATTTCTTCATGAGTGTGTTTTGCTTCTAAAGGAGGCATAGCTGCTTCACAAACTGTACCATATCCCATTCTTGAGTATCTGTATCCAGTTGTAGGACAACTAGGAATAGAGAATCCAGATTCTCCTTTTTCTACTTTAGTTTTTTGGGTAACTCCTCTTCTTGAATCTTCAGGTCTGTATAACCTTCCTAAAACTAATTTTGGTCCTGCAATGTGAGCGTGTGTATCTACACCTGCTGGCATAACGATTTTATCAGTTACATCAATAACTTTTGCAGCAGAAGAAACATCTTCAACGATTTTACCATCTTTGAAGTATACATCTTTTTTCTCACCGTTTACTTCATTAGCAGGATCGTAAACAATACCATTTTTAAGTATATATTCCATATTTAATCACCTTTAATCTATTCTGCTGCCGGGTTAGGTACGTATTTAGGAGCTACATTAGGTTCTTCTCTAAGTTTCATAACTCTTTCTTTTAATTCACGTACAATCCATTCATCATCACGACAGGTTTCAGGTTTATCAATAGCTTTTTTCATGTAAATAGGTACACCATCCATACGATAACTTGTACCAGCACATTCTACACCAACAAATGAACCAGGTAATACTACATCAGCAAGTTCAGTAGATGGTCCCCAGTGAATATCAATTTGGATAACAGGAATGTGAGCTAAGTGTTGATTAGCACCGTTAGGGAAGTGAGCACCAGGATCTGCTGCAATAACCATAAATACATCAGGTTCTTTTCTAACAAGTAAATCAATAGTGTTAGTTTCACCTAACATATATCTAGCATAACCTCTACAGAAGTCAACACCAAATGCAAATCCAGTTTCATATGCCATAAAGATGTTGAAACCATTTACGTTAAAGTGACCTCTCATAGGAGTAAGTCCCCATTTACTTTCTTTGTTAAGATCCATGACCATTTTAATTGCAATATCAATGTTTCTTTGTTTGGATAAAGTATGGGTTAAACCTAAACCAAAGAAGAGAACACCGAATTCTGCATGTTTCATTTCATCTACTAATTCATAGATATCTTCTCTAGGAATTCCAGAAATTACTTCTTGAGTAAGTTTTTTACCTTTAATAACTGCTCTAATAGCATTATAGAATCCGTAATCTCCATTTTGTTCAAATCCAATCCATTTATCAGACATTTTTGCAGTATCTGAGAATTTAGGATCCATAGTAACTACAGTTCTATCAAATCTTCCTCTTTGTCTGAAGTATCCACGAGGGAATACAGAGTATCTTGCCATGTGTCTAGGGTGAGAGTTCATAGCATTACTTCCAGAGTAAACAATCATATCTGCTCTGTTTTTAACTTCACCTAAAGTTTGAATAGGATATCCTGCATTTTGAATAGCTTGTAAACTAGGTCCATGACAAATAGTTGCTTGGTTATCTAAAACTGCACCAATATATTGACCTAATTCAAGACCTTCTTTCATACATTCTGTAGAAGTTTCAGACCAACCATAAAATACAGGTCTTACGGAGTTAGCGATGTATTCTGCTGCTTTATCAAGAGCAGTATCCCAATCAACTTCTTCAAGTTCTCCGTCGTCTCCTCTAATCATAGGTACAACTAATCTTTGATCTAAATCTTCCATAATTTTACTTGCACCTAATCTACATGCATGTCTTACTGCAACTACATGACCATCTTTAATTAAGTAGTCTAAATCATCACAGTTACAACCACAGAAAGCACATGTACAGTTTTCTACAATTTCATCATAATCGGTTATTGGTGGTTCATAACTCATCTAATTCCTCCCATTTACGTCCCCTGTAAACAGGTCTTTCACCTAATGATTCCATATTTTCAATTACTTCATCATCAGTTTCATCAGTATATTTTTTATAAACTAATCTCATAAGATCAGCCATTAATAAAACTTTTCTGTCTGTTTTTTCAACAGTACATTGAATTCCTTTATAAGTAGGATCTGAACAACAGTAAGTTTCATGACTTACAATAGTATTAGCCCATGGTCCTTTACAAATAAATACAGTACCTTTGTGAGGTGCATCTCTGGATTTTGCTGCATTTACTACAACTTCACCATAATCAGTTTTTACAAGTACAGTATCCCAGTTTTTAACACCTAATTCAATCATGTCTCTAGGGTCCATGTAACAGGTTCCTGCAACATTTTTATATTCTTCTTTTAAAGTAGAACCTCTTTTTTTACATGCTCCTTGATAAATATCAGAACCAGTATTTAACATACAATGGAGAACTTTAGTAGTTCCTTCTTGACCTTCAGAATAAGATTCATCTAAGTCTCCAACTACTGGTTTGCTTAAGTAAGTATTTGCATAATGCATAATTATCACCTTATTCTAACCATATTGCATCTACTGGACAGAACATTTGACATGTTCCACATTCTTCACATTTTTCAGGTGAAAATAATTTAATAAAACCATTTTCTACCATCATAATGGTTTCTGTAGTTTTAGAACCGTGTCCACCAGCAACTTCTGGACTAATAGAAGCGTTAACAGGACATGCTACAACACAGACACCACATCCTAAACAATTATCTTGATTTACTTTAAGTTCCATATAATATCACCTAATTTTTTAAAGCTTCTAATGCATCTATCCAAGATTGGGAATCAGTAGCAGTATAATCAATACCAGTCCTTGTTACTTCAATAGCATCATTAGGACAGATTCTTGCACATGCTCCACATTTAATACAATAATCATCATTTGCGACGATTTGTACAGCTCTTATTGCTCCTTTAGTTGTTGGGAAAGATAAAGCATTACATGGACATACATCTACACATGCTCCACAAGTTCCACATTTTTCAGGATATGCAGTTAATTTACCAACAAATGCTTTTTTAACTTTAGCAGCATTAGTAGGACATACACCTGCACACCATCCACATTTAATACATGCTTCTTGATCAATAATAGTTGCTCCAGTAATTTCAGCATCAGCTTCATCTAAATCATATTCACCATAAGAACATAATCTACATAATGCTTTAATTGCATTAACTGGACAAGATTTTTTACATACTAAACAGTAAACACATTTATCTGTATCAATTTCAATAGATTCTTCACCAATGGTTTTTACTACATCAATTGCATCTGCAGGACACATTTCTTCACAAACACCACAGTGAATACATTCTTCTTCAATTACTTCAATTTCACCAGTAACTAATTTAGATCTATCTGGTAATTTTCTTGTTACAGTAATTGCATCTCTAGGACAAGCAGCTTCACATCTTTCACAGTAAATACATTCATCATCATCAATTTCAGCATAAGCATTATAACTAGGGTACGCATCGATGTTTTTAATTGGTTCATCATTAATAGTTAATGTTAATGCATCAGCAGGACATAAACCACTGCACATACCACAAAGAACACATTTATTTTCATCAATTGTAAGTCTTGTGAGTTTTCCGGATTTGTTAGTTTCTAACACATTATTTTGTTTAATTTTATCGTGACCACTGAAATAAATTCCTGTGTAGTTACGTTCTACATTAGCTACACCTTCAAGAGTAATAGCACTTACAGGACAAGTGGATTCACAAATTCCACAACCAATACAAACATGATCGTTAAAAGAAAGAGTACGTAATTCTTCTGCTGATCTTGTTATATTAAAGTTATTACCTTTAATTTCTTTCTCATTTTTGATCATTTATTAACCTCCAAAATTCGAATTGACCTTGTTGGACATTCTTCTTCACAAGTAAGACAACCACAACATAAGTCATTTTGTATTTTGGCTTTTAATGAATCTAACTTAATAGCCTTCATTACACATAAATCTACACATAATCCACAACCGATACATGAATTTTTAATCATTCCTTCGTAATTATTTGGTCTTAAGACTAAAACCATTGTACGAATTTTATCTAAATCTTCAAATAAAACCTGCACCATAGCAAGAAAGTCTTTTGAACACATATTTACAATAGTGTTTGCAACTTCTATAGAGTTCCAAGAAAGATTTCGTCCATTTAAATAATGAGAAACTGTGGAACGATCCATATCTAACTTTTCTGCTATTTCTTTTTGAGTATAATCTTTATTTCTTAACTTAACTGCAGCTAAATATTTTAGACCAGATGCTATATGTTTCGGCATATTATCTACCATGTGTACAATATACAAGTTTATTTTCTATTAATATAAAGTTTACCTAAGATTTTTAATTAAAAAATATTATATACTAATGTGTATTAACTACACATTTATGTTTTTTTAAAATGAATTTAAAGAAATAAAATAATAGATATAATTATTAAAATATTAAAATAAGTTAAAAACAGCATATTTAAAAATAGTTTCAAATAATAATCATTTTAATAAGATATATAAGTTTTTAAAAAATTATTTAAAAATAAATATATGTAAAAAAATAGTTGATTTTTTAAAAATTTCATTAATTTTTTAAAATTTTTTAATAAAAAAAGTATTACAAAAATAGTAATGTGGTATTACTACACACTTTATAATACTTTTATTAAATTTAATATTATAAGAAAAGTATAATAGAAATTTAAGATATTGTATAAAAAACTTAAAAAAAATAAAGTATATTTAAATAAATTTATATAATTTTCAAAATCAATTAAATAAATCTTAATCAAATAAAATATTAAAAAAATCAATGAAAAAAAGAATTTGAAATATTTAAAAATTAAAATCAAATATAAAAATACTATTACTATAAAGTATAATATTATTATATAGTGTAAATTTTTTTATTAAGTTAAAAAATTAAATAGATTATACAAAGAATCATAATATTGAGGGAATAATTATGAGAATTTTATCTGTGGTAGGTAAAAAAGATAGTGGAAAAACTTCATTAACTGTTCGTATTATAAAAGAACTTAAAAATAGAAATTACAAGGTAGCTAGTATAAAACATTCTCATCATCAAATGGAAATGGATCATGAAGGTACTGATACTTATAAACATAAACAAGCAGGTTCCAATATTACAATAGGAATAGGAACAAAAAGTTTTTTTAATATTGATGGTGTAATACCTCTTGAAAGGTTACTTTTCTTAATAAAACTCATTGATGAACCAGATTTTGTAGTAATTGAAGGATTTAAAAATTACAATTATCCAAAAATTGTAACATCAGAGGAACTTGTTGATGATTATTGTATAAAACTTGTAGATGCAAAAAATCTTAGTGATGATGATGTAAAATCACTTGTTAATATTATAGAAAATAAATCATATGATATTCTCCCAACATTATTTACTAAAGACTGTGGACATACTGATAGTAAATCAATTGCTAAAGCAATCATCAATGGAGATTTAGATTATGAATATGATAAACAAGCAGATGTTACCTTATCTATTGATGGAAAAGTCATAGGTTTAAATGATTTTGTTAATAAATTTTTAAAAGAAACTATTTTAGGTATGCTAAAATCTTTAAAAACCGAAGAATATGGTGTTAAAGACTTTGATAAAATAGAAATTCTTATTAATAATAAGAAATAGGTGGTTTAATGAGTATTCATGATAAATATAATAGGCCAATAATCTCTTTAAGAATTTCTATTACAAATAGATGTAATATTAAATGTTTATACTGCCATCATGATGGTATGCTACCATCAAATGAAGAAATGACTCCTTATGAAATTATTAAAATTGCTGAAATTGCAAAAAAACTTGGAGTTAAAAAAATTAGAATATCTGGTGGAGAACCATTAGTAAGAAAAGATATTATTGAAATTATTGAAGGCATTAATAATATAGGATTTAAAGACATATCTATTACAACAAATGGTAACTATCTTGAAAAATATGCTAAAGATTTAAAAGAAGCTGGTCTTAATAGAGTTAATGTTAGTTTAGATACTTTAAATAATGATACTTATAAATTCTTAACTAAAAAAGATTATCTTAATCAAACAAAAAGAGGTATCCTTAAAGCAGCAAAAATTGGACTTTATCCAGTTAAAATTAATATGATATTAATGAAAGGTATTAATGACAATGAAGTAAAAGATATGTTTGATTTTTGTCGTGAAAATGGACTTGTTCTTCAAATTATTGAATTATTAAAAAGTGAAAGTTGTGATGATGAAAGTTTCAGTGATAAATATCACTGTAATATTGATTCACTTGAAGAAAAACTTAGTAAAATAGCAGATGAAGTTAAAGTTCGTGAATTCATGCAAGATAGAAGAAAATATTATATTGATGGTGGAGAAATAGAAATAGTAAAACCAATGGATAATACTTGCTTCTGCGAAAATTGTTCAAGACTTAGAATTACCCCAAATGGAGAAATTAAACCTTGTTTACTTAGAAATGATAATTTAACAAATATTGTTAAATATATTCGAGAAGGTGCTTCTGATGAAAAATTAGAAGAAATCTTTATAGAAGGTATAATGAAAAGAAAACCATATTATTCTGAAGATAATGAAGAATAATATTAAATAAAATTTATAAATTAAATATTTAAAATCTTAAAGATATAAATTTAAAAAATTTATATTTCTATTATTTTTTAAATATTTAAATTAAAAAGCTTATTTTAATTAGAAAATTAAAAAAATTACTTATTTTAAACTGAAATAATTTTAAATTTAAAAATTAAGAGATTATATTTTTTCAATTATTAAAAAGATAATAATTAACTTTAAACTAAAAATAAAAATATTCATATAAGGAATATTTTAATATCTCCAGTTAATAAACTCTCAATAACTCCTAATGGATTTGCAGGGTGATTGGATAAAGATTCATCAATTGCATTTCCTCTAGATTGTCCTTCTCCCCAATTATTTTCTCTAATTGATCCAATCATATCAGTACCAAAAATCCTATCAGATGCATTATTTGTTAATACAACACAAACATTTGGAGTTACATTATAACTATATTGAATAATATCTTTAGCATCTCCATAAGGATCATGATTTTGGAATAAAAATATATTATGTAATGTACTACCTTCAGCATTCACTGAACTTCCAGGATAAATCCACTGAAATCCTCCAGATAATGACCATAAAGCAGCCATATCAACACCAGGTTCTGCTACACTCTCACTTGTATCTTCTGCTAAAAATAAAACATTAGCAGTACTTGCAAAGAAAAACAATATAACAATTATTAATAATAATATAATACTTAATTTTTTCATAGTATCACATCACTAATTTATAAAATCAAAATTCTCAATAATCTGTAAAAAATATAATTGTATGTTTAAAATACAAAGTAAAAATACTTTTTTTAAAAATTTTTAAAGAATTAACTTAAATAAAATAAAATCATATTAAACATAAAATACTATGTAAAAAATATATTACATTTAATATTTAAATTTATCTAAAAATTAAATTTTATAAAATTATAAAAAATTAAAATTTATTAATTATAATATAAATTTTATTTCTAATTTAAAAATAAAAAAGGTTCTGTTGAAAATCTATTTTATTTAAATATTTAACTCTTTAAAAATCATTTATAGTTATAAAATAAATTTAAATTTTATATTAAAATTAAAGGATTTCAACAAGGCCAATGAAAAATTAAAGTTTTTAAAGAAAAAATTAGCTAAATATAATCTAAATAAAGAAAAAATAAAATAAGATATGTTGAAAACTTTATACTGAGGCTATATAAAGTTTCCAAGCAAGTAGTTAAATATAATAATTAAAAAAACTAAAGAGGATGTTTTTGTTTCGAGTGATAAAAAATATAAGGAAATAAAATTATTTATTTCCTTTTTAAGTAGTCTCTAGTACCAGTATCTTTGAATTCAGTAAATGGTAACGGTGTATCACCATTATCAATACCACTGTAATAATCAAATTTATCTCTAACAGCTTGATTAACAGTAGCCCAAATTTTTGAAACTGGAATTTCTACAGGACATACATCAGAACATTGACCACAATTAGTACATGCATCAGCCATGTGCACCATACGTGTTAAATGGAAGAATGGAGCTGCAGGTACATATCCACCAGGTACCCATTCTGGACCTTCTGTTTCTAAACAACAATCGTCACAGTAACAGAGAGGACAAGATTCACGACAACCATAACATTTTATACATTTAGATAAATCATCTTTATATTTATCTAAAACATCTAAAACATCACCAGTAGTACCAGCGAAGTCAACTTCTCTTTGTTTAAATGCATTTTTAGTCATGATGCCATCAATTTTTTCACGAATTTCAATACCTTTTTCAATAGGTTCAACAGCTTCAACTAATCCTGCATCAACAACTTTATTAAATATATCTGCACCTTTTTCAGAACAAAGTTCTACAAATGTAGCTTTTCCATTAAGATCACCAATTACACCCCAATTACCTAATGCCATATCTGCATTAGTTGGAATGTTCATGGTACAACGTTGACAGTTTTCACGTCTACCTTTACCTTCTTTTTCAAGCTCATCTATTTTAAATGCTTTTTCTGTACCATCAGCATATCCCATAATGAGTTTACCTTTTTCAATTTCTTCTTTGGTAATTTTAGTAGGATCCATTTCATAGACTTCTTTAATCATTTTAATTGTGTCTACTGGAGGCATTGTACCACCACAGTTTACACCAATCATAATGACATTGTCTTCAATGATTCTACCTTTCCTCATTAATTCTCTAATAGTCATAGAATCACATGGTTTACATGTAACTGCTATTTTTATATCTCTTGCACCATCTAAGTATCTAGTTATAAATTTAGCTAAGTTTAATGTACCACAATGAAGGGATCCTGCAGATTTAATTATATCATCAGGATCAGTTATGAGAATAGGTTTAGCATCATATAAATCCCATCCTTCTTCAACAGCAACAACTGCATCAACGATGTTTTCTTCAAGTAAGTATTTCATTATGGTAGTTACTGCTCCACCATATTCTCCTTTTTCTTTAATGGTGTCGTTTGCAGAATAAGCATAAGCCATATCATTTACTTTATATGTCATTTTAATCTACTCCATTTTTTCAACATTAATAGCACAAGCTTTAAGTTCTACCATTTTAGATTTTGGATCGAATGATTTTGAGTTAGTTAACATGTTTGCTGCACATTCAGTAAAGTGCATAGGTATATTAACTATACCAGGTTTAATATCATCAGTAACTCTTGCAGGAATCTCAATAGATCCTCTTCTAGAACTTGCTTTTACAATTTCGCCATCTAAAATACCTAATTTTTTAGCATCATCAGTGTTAATTTCAATATATCCAGTTTTTACCTCATTAGCTAAAGTTTTACATCTTCTAGTCATTGCTGCATGGTAATGGAATAAAAGACGTGTAGTAGTTAAAAGGAATGGATATTCTTCATCAGGAACTTCTACAGGACCAGTATGTTCTAAAGGTTGGAATATAGCTAATCCATCAGGATGTGAGAATTTTTCTTCATACATTAAAGGACCACATGGATCATCAACACTGAAACAAGGCCAGTGGCAAGCTTCAGGAGTATCTAATCTTTCAGAACTTATACCAGACATGTTTGGAGCAACTTCTCTGATTTCTTCCCAAATATCTTGAGCAGTTTCATAATGGAATTGTTCTGGATGTGCATCTTCACCCATTCTAATAGCAATTTGTTCCATGATTTTCCAATCTAACATTGCTTCTCCAGGTGGATTTTGAGCTTTACGTACTCTTTGAACACGTCTTTCACCATTAGTGAAAGTACCATCTTGTTCACCCCAACCTGCTGCAGGTAATACAATATCTGCACATTGTGCAGTATCAGTCATGAAAAGATCTTGTACAACTAACATGTCTAAGTTAGCTAATGATTTTTTAGTATGGTTAATATCTGCATCAGATAATACTGGGTCTTCTCCAGTAATGTATAATACTTTTAAATCACCAGTTTCAGCTGCATTAATCATTTCAACTAAAGTTAAACCAGGTTCAGTACTAAGATTACAACCCCAGTATTCATTCATCCATGCTGTAGTTTCTGGATCTTTAACTTTACGATATCCTGCATAATCAGTAGGTAATGCTCCCATATCACAAGCACCTTGTACATTGTTTTGTCCTCTTAATGGGTTTACACCAGTACCTTCTCTTCCAAGATTACCAGTTAACATAGCCATGTTAGCAGTGGACATAACATTATCTGCACCATGTGAGTGTTCAGTAATACCTAATGAATAAACAATTGCTGCTTTATCTGCTTTAGCATATTCAATTGCAATTTCTTTAATTAATTCAGGATCAGCTTCAGTAATTTCAGCTACTCTATCTAAGTCATATTTTTCAACAACATCTTTAAATGCATCGAAGTTTTTAGTCCTTTTTTCAATAAATTCTTTATCTTCAAGACCTTCATCTATGATGATTTTCATCATACCATTTAACAATGCAACATCAGTACCTGATTTAAATTCAAGATAGGTATCAGCAATTCTTGCAGTAGGAGTATAACGTGGATCAATTACTACAATTTTTGCACCATTATTTTCTTTAGCTCTAATTAATTTACGACCAAATAATGGGTGTGCTTCCATACTGTTAGCACCAATAACAATAATATAATCAGATTGTTCAATACTATCGAATCCATTGGTCATAGCACCTGAACCAAAAGAGTTAGCAAGTCCAGCTACAGTAGGACCGTGACAAATACGTGCACAGTGATCAACATTATGAGTATTACATGCTACTCTAGCGAATTTTTGAGTAACAAAAATGTTTTCATTTGGTGATCTTGCACATGCATAAAATCCTATTTGTTTTGGATCTTCTGCTTTAACTTCATTTAATTTATTTGCAATTTTAGTTAAAGCTTCATCCCAAGTAGCTTCTCTAAATTCACCATTTTCTTTGATAAGTGGTTTTTTCAACCTATCTTCTCTATTGATAAATTCCCATGAAAAGTTTCCTTTTGGACATAATTTTCCAGAGTTTACAGGATGTCTTTTCCATGGTTCAACACCACAGATTTTACCGTCTTTTACAACGAGGTTTAATCCACAACCAGTTCCACAGAATGGACATATTGTTGGGACATATTTTATCTCAACCATTTTATAATCTCCATATTAAATTATATTAAATTTTAATCTCTCTAAAAATATATGTGTAAAATAATGTTATACCCCCTAGTTTAACATTATTTTGTGTTTTATATGGATCCATATATTTTTTTAAATTTAGTCTTATTGATAACTTGTCTACATAATTCCAACAAGGTAATCATTACCATTTTTAATATAGACAAAGTAGTAAATCATTGCAACGAATATAGCTCCACCAATTATGTTACCAATTGTTACAGGAATTAAGTTATTTACAATAGCTTGAGTCCAAGTAATTTTTCCACCTAAGAAAATACCTAATGGGATAAAGAACATGTTTGCAACACTGTGCTCAAATCCAAGGGTAACGAAAGCCATAATTGGGAACCAAATACCTAATATTTTACCAATTACATCATCAGAAGCTACTGCTAACCAACATGCTACACATACAAGCCAGTTACAACCAATACCTCTTAATAATGCTTGGGTCCATGTAAGGGATGCAGTTGCTTTTCCAGCAGCCATAAATTTAGCACCACCAAGTGCTTTAGTACTAGCAACTGTAATTGCTCCAGCTTTGAATGGTGCAGCTGTCATAATACCTGTTGAGTATGCAAGTACATATGCAACAAATAAAGCTCCAACAAAGTTGAAAACCCAACTGATAATCCAATTTTTACCTAATTTACCAGCAGTAGTTCTACCAGATAATACACTTAAAGTCATGTATAAACAGTTTCCAGTAAATAAATCAGATCCAGCAATAATAACCATAATAAGACCTACAGGGAACACTGCCCCGAATACTAATTTACTAAGTCCAACAGGATAACCTGCAGCAACCATTCCGGCATTAGCAATTTCTGCTAACATTCCACCAAATGCAATATATGCACCAGCAAGGAAACTTAATAAAACAGCTTCAGTTACTGTTGCATTACCTTTTGCCTCACCAGTTGTTGCTACTGCAGCAGCAACCTGTTTAGGACTTTTACAAGAAGAACTCATTTTAATAACCTCTATTTTCCCATATTATTTTTTTTTGATAATACTTAGTTACTCATAATATTCCCACATATTACAAGTCTTAATAGTATTATGTTTACTTATTTTCTTAATTCTATTAATAAAAGATTTTCATTAGATTCAAATGAAAATATTTATATAATAAGTTCAGATAATATAATAATATTACAATTAAAAATCATGATAAATACTATTTTTTAAACTAATTTTAAAAATAAAAAAAACAGATTAATTAACTTATTTTTATTAAATATTAATAATATATCTTTTAATAAATAATACAATGATAAATTCATCTTATTTTCTAATAATATAACTACTTCTTAAATTTTTTAAAAAAATAAAAAGAAATTAAAAAATTATTATAAATCATGATAAATTTTTTTATACACTAGATTTTTATATTCATAAAATTAGTTTTTATTTTGATTTTAACATCATTAAAGATTCTAATAGATTTAAAATTTTAGACATTAAAAAAACATGTCAAAAATCAATTTATCATTATTTATCATTGTAAACTAATTCATGTCGATGAAATAAATTAGAATAAAAAAATCTTAAATAAATAAATATTAAAAAATAAAGATTTAAATTCAAATTAAATATATAATAATTGAAATAAATTAAAAATAATAAATATAAAACCCATTTTAAACAATAAAATAATATTAATCGAAATGAAATATATAAAATTATATTTATTGAATTTATTAAAAATTCAAAGTAATAAAAAAGCATTTTTAAAAGAAAGATAAGAATAAAAAAAAGAATTTAATTAAATATAATAGATAAAAAAAGAAATATACACTTAAAAAAGAAATATTAACTAAAATATAAATTAATAAGAATTTTCTAACTATATTCTACATTAATTATCATAATAAAATTCAATCATTTTGTAAAAATTATTAAATAATGAGATTTACCAGTTTCAATATCTTCACCAGTATCATTTATTAATTTTAAACATTTAAGACCATGTTTATTAAAAAGCTTTTCAATTTCTTCAGAACTCATTCTTATAGGATAAGGAGGACCATGTTTTGCTTCTTGTTTTTTATAGTCCATAATAGCAATTTTTCCTCCAGGTTTAATAATCCGTTTAAATTCTTCAACAGCTTCATCTAATTTTCTTACTGCATTAAAGCCATGAAAAACATTAACCATTAAAACAACATCTACAAAATCATTAGGAATATTTACATGATTTGTAAAATCCCCAACAAGAGGAATAATATTATCAATATCCTCTTCTTTAATTTGATTTTTTAAATCATCAATTGAAGGTTCATATATGTCAACAGCATAAATTTTACTATCATCATTTAATAATTTTCTTGCTTCCATTGCAATATGTCCATCCCCACAGCCTGCATCCATAAATATTTCATCACCATTTAAATCCAAATTATTTAAGATTTCATTTGCATCTAAAAATGATTCACTAGATATTCCTTGAACTCTATGACCATTTGCTGGAGCCATCATACTTTTTTTCATTTTATACACCTTTTTTAAATTCTATTAAGTAAACTAAATTATTAAAAATTTCAGATAATTATAAGTCCACTTATCTTTAAATCTAAAAATAAATTTAAACAATTTAAAAAGAATTTTTAAAAGAATATAAATTATACAACATCTATTTTCATGATTTCTCTTAAAACAGCTGTTGCATAAGAACCTTTATTTATTGAAAATTCAACAGAAATTCCATCTTCAATTAAATCAACATTTGTATCCCATATTTGAAATCTCATAGAACGTCTTAAACCATGGCTTCCAAGTTTAGGCATTTTAGGACATTCAAAATCTTCTTTATTTAAATTATAACTTTTTAAAACTTCTTTTTCCATTTCTCCTACTTTTCCACCTGCAAATGGGACTTTTGTACCATATAAAGGAGAAGTAGGGTTTCCTTGGAAATTAGTAATTAATTCTTGATACTCAAAAGGTGTTTTATCTCTTATAATAGCTTCATCATTGTCAATTACAATATCTCCTTCAACATATTTATCAATACCCATTGCAACTCTTCTACTTACAACATCATTAAATAAATAAGATTGATAAGCATGTACAAACATTCTTTGAAGAGGTTTTGGAAGACTTAAAAGAGCACTTTTATAAGATTCATCATTAAGTTGTCCAAATTTATTATAATCATGAATAAGTTGTCTTAACATCATCTTTTCATAACGCATACCACCATGCATTAATTCTAATGATTTTCCCATATCTCCCTCATCATATGCTTTTCTTGCTTTTTGACTATCTAGAGATTCTAATTCAGAAGGATTACCAATATATAAATCTACAGCCTTTTTAAGATCATTTTGTACTAATGCTTCACCTACTAAATGAGTAGTAGTTCGTGGTTTACCAAATCTTTGCCAACCAAAGTAATTAGGAACACCTGTCTTTTCTAATTGTTTTAATACATCACGAGCAATTTCTGCAGCATCTTCTAAACTTTTAACATTATCATTGAATGGAATATGTTTAATATTTATTTTAAATTTATTTCCTTTAAGCTGACCCATTCTTAATTTTTTATGACCTCTTACTACTTTAAGAAATTTAGTATTATGAATACTATTTTTTAAATCTAAAACTTCTTGAAGTTTTTCATCAGATTCCATATTAGAAATACAAATCCATTGACGAGTTATAGCTTTCTTATCTTTCATTCCTGCAAAACCAGTCCTTTTACGACTAATATGCAAATCTCTTGAAATATCTAAAACAACATCTAATGTAGTTCTTCCAAGTTTTTCTATCCATATCCATATATTTGGACCTTCACCTTCAGGAAGATGTTCTGGAATCTCTTCAACATAAAAATCTTCATATTTATCTCTAATTACTCCACCAATACCTGGATTATTTGTAACATATGTGTTTGCATTAAGCATAATATCTAAAACCTAAAAATCATTAAAATAATATAAAATCTAAAAAGCTAAGAAAAAAATAGTTATGCCCTGGCCGGGATTTGAACCCGGGGAATAGGATCCGCAATCCTACGTGTTATCCAAACTACACCACCAGGGCATTTATATAAAAATTTAAAAATAACATTATAAAATCTTACAATTGTAAAACTTCATATATAATAAATTTTAGTAAGTTATAATATTTAAAACTTTATTAAAATTATTAAAAAAATAGGAAATCTCAAAGATAAATTAAAAAATATAAATATTAAAAATTTTAATTTAAATAAAAAAATTTACTTTAAAATTTAATATTTTAATTAATAATTAATAATTTAAACTATAAATCATTATAAAAATATAAAATTAAATAATATTTAGTAAATACTTAAACTAAATAAATAACCATTTACATATCTTGTAGCAGAATTATAATTATCTGATTTAGAATTAATATTCGATACTAAAGTTTTACCATTAACAGTGAATAAATAAGTTTTATTTGGAATTGTCTCATTTAAATATTTTTGAGAAATATATTTTGCATTATTAAAATTATTTGAATATTCTATTTCACAATAAATAGAATTTAAAGTATTATCCTCAGACATTAATTCTAGAACATCTTCTGCAGTATTATAATTATTTAAAGTTTTAGAATTAGAATTTAAAATATTTAAATTATTATTTACATTAAAAGCAAAAATTACAATGAAAATTAGAAAAATAGCTAAGATACCATCAAGTATTGAATAAAATCCTTTTTTATCAAAGATGAATCTTTTAAATAACATAATTATTATTAAATTTACTCCTTTTAAATTAATAAAAAATAATTAATAAAAATTAATTATTTTAAAAGAAATTTACTAACGATTATTTAAAATATAATCAATAACTTTATCTTTTTTATTTATTGCATTATCTGCTGCTTTTTGAACTTTATCTTTCATTATTTCAAAGTCTTCAGGAGTAGTATCTCCAACTAATTTTTTAATTTTAGTATAAGCAGCCTCTCTAAATAATGGAGTTAAAGTTTCAACAGAACCATCTTCATTAATAAGTCTTGGACTACCTTCATCATCAACTTCACCAATAATATCTATTGGTACATTAACTGATTTAATAGTTTTAATAACTTCATCAGAAATTTCCGGAGGTACAATTAACATTAATGAATCAGTAGATACTCCAAGAGGATCAATATTTAAATTTTCTAACATATTTAATACTTTAGGTGCTACAAGACTTTTGATTTTTTCATGATTAAATTTTAAACCTACACCAGTAGTTGAAGATATTTCATGAGCATCTCCACGTAATCCTCCATTTGTAACATCAGTCATAGCATGAATATCTTTAACAAGATCATTATTAAATAATGCATTAGATGCTTTTACAAAGTCAACATTTAATGTATCCCATACAACATCAAAGTATCCATTATATAATGCAGTAGTAGTAATAGTTCCTCCACCAGCACCTTGAGTCATTAATATAATATCTCCTTCAGTAGCTCCTTTTCTTGCAGTAGGTGGATATGGACTTACACCAACACTTCCAACAGCACTTACTAATCTATCACCTAAAACCATATCTCCACCAACACGTAATGTACTACCTGCTACAAGTGGAACATCAAGAAGTTCAGATACTGCACATACTCCTGCAGTAAAATCAAATAATTTACCAACATCTCCATCATCTGCAAGATGTAAATCACTTAAAATAGCTACTGGATCTGCACCCATAACACAGACATCTCTTAAAGTTGCACGTGTTACATGGAATCCTCCTAAAAATGGGTAGTCACTAAGTCTTGAGTGTACTCCATCAACAGCAGTAGTGACATAGATATCATCATTATTAGATTTAACCTTTACTACTCCCCCATCATCTTGAGCAGATGGATTAACCTCTGAATCAGTATTTGTACTTGATACAATTTGTGCAATTCTTCTATGTACAAAGAAATCACCAGCACCACGAGATCCTACTCCCATTTGACCCATACCAACACCTGATTCAGGTATTTTTATTATATCTTTTAATTCTTCATCATCACTATCATTAAGTTTAAGTGTTGTGTTTACCTCATCAATAACACTTTGAGCCATTAAAAGAGAACGTTCATCATTTATATCTTTATATTCTTTAATCCTTTCTGCAAGAATCTCTTTTAATTCTCCTTCATCTTGACCTTCTTTAAGTCTAGATCTTACAAATCCTTCAATATCCATTATTACACCATAATAATTATTAAACAAAATATTAAACAATTATTTTCTATTTTATAATAATTACTTTAGAAAATTTAAGAGTCATGAAATAATTGTTTAAATACATAGTTGATTAATAAAAATAAATTATTAAAATAAAAATTTATACATAAATTAGTTTAGTTTAAGATTAAATAAAATTTTTGATTACAATCTAAAAAAATTTTTTATAAATTAAATATTTTTAAAAATCAAACAATAAAATAAAGAAGATAAGTAGAAAGAAAATGAAAAGATTATAAAAAACTAAAATATATAATTTAAACATTTAAAAAATAAAATTAAAAAAATAAAGCTAATAAAATACACAAAAATTAAAAATTAACACTAAAAATTAACACTAAAAAAATAAAGCTAATAAAATACACAAAAATAAAAAAATAAAATAAAAAAATAAAACTAATAAAATATGCAAATTTTAAAATAAATATATTTAAATTTAATTTTCAAGTAATAAATACTGTTTAAAATTTTATAAAAAATAGATTTCAAGAATTTAAATATTAAAATTTAAAAGATAAATTTAATATTTTAAGTTTACAAAGTTTTTAAGTATTTTAAGACCAAATTTTCCACTTTTTTCTGGATGAAATTGAGTAGCATAAACATTGTTCTCACATAATGCTGCAGGTACATCAAAACCATAATCACAAGTTGCAACAATATTTTCCTCATTATCAGGATTAGCATAATAAGAATGTACGAAATAAAAATATTTTCCATCCATACCTTCAAGAATTGAACATGGTCTACATAAATTTAATTTATTCCAACCCATATGAGGTATTTTAAGACCTTTAGGTAATCTTTTAACATGTCCCTTAAAAATATCTAAACCTTTAACATCAGGTGTCTCATCACTAGTAGAAAGTAATACTTGAAGACCTAAACAAATACCTAAAAAAGGTTTATCATCATTAATATGTTCATAAATAATATCTTTAAAAGGTTCAAGATTTTCCATTGATGCACCAAATGAACCTACACCTGGTAAAACTAAATAATCAGCATCAGCTAATATTTCAGGATCATCAGTAAGTTGTACATCTACTCCTATTTTTTTAAAACCATTAGAAATACTTCGAATATTTCCACTTTTATAATCAATAATAGTAATCATATTATCTTCCAAAATAGATTATTAAAATTAGAATTATTATAAATTCTTAAATAAATTATCTTTTAAAACTCCACTAAAAATCTAGTTATATAATATTATATTAATAATAATATTTAATTATTAAATAAAATTATTAAAAAATAAATTATATTATACTAAAAAATAAATATTAAAAATCCATTAAAATTATTGAAATTTAATATTAAATTTTTTAATATGATTTCAATTAATAAAATTAACTAAATTTTAAAATAAATAAATTTTAATTAGTAATTAATAAAAAACTCTGTTAAAACCATTCTAGAATATAATTTATATAATTAAAAATTAAAGTTTAAAAAAAATTAGTAAAATAAATAAACAAAGTATAAGTATAATATTTTCTAATTTAAAAGTATAAATTATTCATTAGCCCACTCAATAACAGAACGAATCATCATACCAAAATCAGAATCAACAACACTATCTACACCAAGAGTTTTAGAATGTGCATCAAGTTCTGCAATAACATGATTATAACCATCATCACGTAAAGCTTCTACAAGTCTTGGACCATCAGTTACTGCAATAGATTCTACATTCAAATTATCGATTTTAAGAGCATGGGGAACACCTACTACAACTAATAAATCAATGCCTTTATTTTTAAGATATTTTTCTGCAACATCACCAGTAATAGGATATTCATCAAGACCTCCAGTAATATAATCAAAATCAATATTTGAGTATTTCTTTAAATCTGATTTAACATTTTTTGCATGAGTTCTTATTCTTGGAAGACCAATATTTTCATCTAAATTTCCAATAAATATTGGTTTATTATTTGGATTAATTTTAGTATAATCAAAGTTTAAAATATCAGCAAATAAATATGATGTCTCTTTTTTAGCATTTAATACAAAAGCAACCTTTTTATTATCACGAATAGCATCAACAATTATATTTGCAATTTTTTCTTTATTATCTCCAAAATTAGGTTTAATATATTTACCTTGTGCCATACCTCTTGTTTTTTCAACTTCAGTAGCAAGTTTTAACATTTTAATTTGTCTATCTGCTTCTTCTTTAGGTATTACACCATATTCAACTGCACGTTCTAAGACTAAAATAGCTCCTTCAGTATTATCTCCTTCACCTAAACCTGCATGAACTTCAACAGGTATTATAATGCAATCTAAATCAACATTTTCAATAGCTTCTTTTAAATCTTCACCTATAATCATACTAGCACATGTTCCAACAACTCCCATAAGTTTAGGATGAAACATATTATATGCTTTAATTAATGTTTCTTCTAATTTTTCACCAGCACCTAAAATAAAATCATTTTCACTCATACCTGTTGTTAAAACACGTACTCCATCACTTTCTAATAATCTACTTGTTCTAAAGCAACATCCTTTAGGACCATGCATAACAATAACATCAACATTTAAATCTCTTAATGTATATAATGAAGCAGCTATAGGACTTGGACGTGGATGCATTCTTTCACCTTTTTAATTAATTAAATAAAATTATAATTTTTAAATAAATTTTAGATTATTGAAATACTTTAAATTCAAGATATATAACTTATACTTAAAATATAAATTTTAAACTCCAAATACTTTAAATTCAAGATATATCTTATAATTAACATAATCTTTAAATAAATCATAAATACTTAAAATTTTTTAAATTTAAGATATATAACCTATAATTAATATAATCTTTAAATAAATCATAAATACTTAAAATTTTTTAAATTTAAGATATATAACCTATAATTAATATAATCTTTAAATAAATCATAAATACTTAAAATTTTTTAAATTTAAGATATATAATCTATAATTAATATAATCTTTAAATAAATCATAAATACTTAAAATTTTTTAAATTTAAGATATATAATTCATTTAAAAACAATGAAATTTATAAAAAATTCATAAATAAGATTTTCAATATTAACTAAATCTATCAAAAAATATATTATTTAATTTAATATCTTTAAATAATTTTATTTATACTTAATATAATTTTAAGAGGAGCATTTCAACTGTAAATATTGTTTAATTAAAAGTATATTATTTTTAATAAAAATTTAAAAAATAATTATTAATTACTAATCATTAAAAATAAAAAAACAAAATTAATAAAAATAAAAAATAAATTAAAATTTTATTAAATAGGTTTAAAATATAAATAAAAGGATAAGAAATCAAAATCACTTAAATAGAAAAATAAAAAAAAACAAAGTAAACAATAAATAGCTAGAAATAATAATAAATAAAAATTATAAATAATACTTAGAATACGAAAATTAAAATAATTAAAAAAATAATATAAAAAATCCACCAAAATATAGGATTTAAAACAATGAAAAAAATAGATATAAGAAAAACCCAATTAAAACCTAGAATTTAAAACAATAAAAAAAATAAAAGAAATTAAGTAGTTACAATACTTATAATGTCTCCATCAACAAGTTCATAATCACTAGCTATTCTCATATTTTTTCTTGCATCAATTGCATATAAAAATTTATCACCAATATCTGTATGGATAACATATGCAAGTTCTTGAGGAGTTGCACCTCTTTTAACAAGTATTGCATCAGGTAAAATATTACCTTTTTGATCTGAATATTTATGTTCGTCTTGAACAGGATAAACAACAATCATATCAAGTAAATCAAATACAGCTGTATTTAATGCTTTTTGAATACCTGTACTTCCATAAACATCTAAAATATTAGTTTGAATATAATCAAGTGCTAATTTTTGTTTTTTAGAAAGTTTATCTTCTTCAATAATTTCAAATGAAGAATCTCCTGAGATATATTTTATAAGGCCAGATTCTGCAGCTCTAACAAGAGCAAGTTCTGATTCAGCACTTGTTGGAATAACATGAGGATATTTTTCTTGAAGTCTTTTAATATTTTCACCTGAAGTAGGTAAATCTGCTTTATTTGCAATAATAATCATAGGTTTTGCAAGGTGTAAAATATTACGTGAAAGTTCAATTAAATCTTCTTCTTCCCAATTAGTATAATCAGGATCCATTTTTCTTTTTGCTTCAATTACATCCTCTATTGTAACGCCAGTACCAGATAATTGGTCAAATATTACATGTGCAACATCTAAATGTTCAGCACCTATTTTACGTGTAAGTCTTACCCAATTTCTATTTAAAATTCCATATAACCACATTACAATCTCATTTTCCATGAAATCAATATCATCTAATGGATCATGAGATCCAGGGTCAACTGGATTTCCTTCAGCATCTGTAGAACCAGAAGCATCAATTACATGAATCAATACTTTTGCTTGCATTAAATCATCTAAAAATTTATTACCTAAACCTTTACCTTCATGTGCTCCAGGTACTAAACCTGCAACATCAATAAGTTCTACAGGTATAATTCTTTTTCCATCTTTACAATCTGAATTTCTAGGATTACATGTTACACCAAGTTCTTTACAAGGACATGTTCCAATAACATGACCAATAGCTATGTTTGCATCAATAGTTGTAAAAGGGTAATTTGCCATTTCAACTTTAGATGCTGTAGCTGAATTAAAGAATGATGATTTTCCTACATTTGGTTTTCCTGTAACAGCAATTTGTAGCATAATATCACTAAATATAAAATAAATAAAAATTTTATAAATTGAAAATCTTTTTAATAAAAATAAATATAAAATTAGTTTTTGAATTTTTATATAGAATTTTACTTATTAATTTATTTTACAAAAAACTAAAATTTTTAAATTCATATTACTTAAGTTATTTTTCTATATATAAAATAAAACTCTACTTATTATAATATATTTTTTAGATTTATAAATATTATTATATATCCTAATCAAATAGTAATTAAATGTATAAAAACAAATATTATATATTCTCTAAACTAGTTGAAATCATTTAAAAATTTTAGATTAAAATTTATTAAATTCAAAAATTAATAATCTAAATTTCTAAATATATTCTTAAATAATCAATAAAAAATGAATAAAAAAAGATAGAAATTAAAATTTAAATATTCAATATATAAAACACAGTGATGATAAAATGGAAGAAGATAAACCTACAGCATTAGCTGCAAGACAAATGATTCAAAAAGCCATGACTATAACACGTGAAAAAATAATACCTATGGAATTTGATGAAAGTGTTTATGATATTGTAGAGGTTAATGTTGAAATTAAAAATCTTAATCCAATGTTTCATGATTATAAAATCGTAAACTTATCAGATCTTCATCTTGGACAATGGTTAACAGCAGAATATCTTGAAGGTGTGATAAATATAGTAAATAAACAAAAACCAGATATGGTTGCTTTAACTGGAGATTATGTATCCTATATATTAGATGATGTTGCAGATGATCTTCAAAGATGTCTTTCAATGTTAAAACCGAAAGATGCTTCACTTGCAGTACTTGGAAACCATGATCATTGGAATGGTGCTGATAGAATACGTGAAATACTAAAAAATTCAGGAATAATTGATATAAGTAATGATGTTTATACAATTAAAAGGAAAAGAAATAATAAAACTTCACAATTAAACATTGCTGGTGTAGATAGTATGATGCTTCAGAAAGAAGACATTGATACAGTAATGAAAAAACTTCCTAAAGAAGGACCTGCAATAATGTTAGCACATGAACCTGATTTTGCAGATATCTCTGCATTAACTGGAAGATTTGCACTACAAATATCTGGACATTCACATGGAGGACAATTTATAATTCCAGGTCTTAACACAACAATACTTAGAGGATCATGTTCCCATAAATATCCTGTAGGAGAATACCAAGTAGGAGACATGATTCAATATACAAGTAAAGGTCTTGGAACAAATATTTTTTGGCTTAGAATAAATTGTGCACCAGAAATAACAATTTTTAAACTTAAAAGTCCAGACGTTCTTAAAAAAGAAAATAAAGATGATAAACATCATAAAAAAATTTATGTTAAACATTCAAATCAAATAAAACCATTTCCAACAAGAAAAGAAATAAATAAATTTTTAAATATTGATGATATTGAAAATTTTATTGAAGAAAAAACTAAAGAACTAAAAGAAAAAATGTCAATAAATGAAAATGAAAACAATAAGAAAAACAAAAATTAAAATAAACCCCTTAAAAATAAAAAAACAAAAATTAGTATAAACAATAAATAAAATTTTCCAATTAAATAAAAATCAATATCAAATATTTAAATAAACTATTTTTACAGATAAAATGATATAAACAATGAAATGGTGAGTGTATGGAAAGAGAAAAACCAGATACTGAAAAGCTAAAAAGAACACTTACTAGAATGCCTGAGGATTATCAACCAAAAGTTGAAAAATTTTCATATAAAAATTTCTTTTTACGTACACTTATAGTTTGGATAGGAAATATAATTGGTTTTTTAATTATTGCACCATTTAAACTAGGATTAACTGTAGATAGTATTACTACTGCAATAATTGTAGTAACCATTGTAGGTATAGTAAATGCTATACTTTGGCCAATTATTACACGAGTATTTATGCCATTTTTTATATACACCTTTGGAGCAGCATCACTTATTTTTAATGGATTATTCTTTTGGATACTTAATTTTTTTGTTCCAGGATTTTCAATAGATGGACCAGCTACATTTTTAACACCATTATGTATGGCTGGAGTAAATACATTTCTTTCAGGAATAATTACTATTGATGATAATAGTTCCTATTATCGTGCAGTTACAAGAGATGCAATAAAACTTAGAAGAAATAATCCAATGAAAAAATCTAAAGGTATGATTATTATTGAAATTGATGGATTAGCTTATGAAATTTTAAAAGAAGCAATAGAAAAAGATTATATGCCAACTCTTAAATCTTGGATTGAAATAGGTAGCCATCATATTACAGAATGGGAAACAGATCTTTCTAGTCAAACTGGAGCAAGTCAGGCAGGAATACTTCAAGGAAACAATGAAGGTATTGTTGCATATAGATGGGTTGAAAAAGAAAACAATAATAAAATTATGACTTGTGGAAGTTTTAATGATGTTAATGAAATAGAAAAAAGAATATCAAATGGAAATGGATTACTTATTAAAAATGGTGGAAGTCGTTGTAATTTATTCTCTGGAGATACAGATAATGTAATATTTACATTATCAAAAGCATTGAACTTACAAAAAATGTATAATAAAGCATGGGTATCTGTATTTGCAAATCCAAGTAGTTTTGCACGTATATGTATTCTTTTCTTAGAAGAAATCGTTATAGAAATATACTCACAAATTAAACATTCTATTAAAAATATTAGACCTAGAATAAGAAGAAGTCCAATATATACACTTACACGTGCAGGAACTAATGTTTTCCTAAGAGAGGTAAATACACAAAGTATTATTTTAGATATGATGGTTGGAAATCTAGACACAATATATGCAACTTATCTTGGGTATGATGAAGTTGCACATCATTCTGGAACAAGAGATGAAGATTCTTTTAATGTTCTTAGGAAACTAGATAAACAAATTGATCGTATAAAAAATGCTATGAGATATTCTGAAAGAAAATATGATATTGTGATTCAATCAGATCATGGTCAATGTAATGGAGCTACCTTTAAACAAAGATATGGGGTAAGTTTTGAAAAATTTGTAAGAAGTTTACTTCCAGAAGATATGAAAATATATAGTGTAATGGGATCAAATGATAAAAATGATTTAAAAGAAGTATTTATTCCATTAAATAGACAAAAAACATATTTAGAAAACATGTATAAAGATAGCCTTGATTACATTGAAAAATATAGTCCAGTACAGTATAAATTTAAAAAACCTGAAAACTCAGAAGTAATAGTACTTGGTTCAGGAAATCTTGCATTAATTTATCTTACACAATGGCCTAGAAGATTATATTATGAAGAAATTGTAGAATTCTTCCCTAATTTAATTCCAGGTCTTGTTAAAAATAAGTATATTGGATTTATACTTGTAAATTCAAGTCTTAATGGACCAATGGTAATTGGAGAAGAAGGAATATATTATCTTAATAATGGAAAAATCAAAGGAAAAAATCCATTGAGAGGATATGGTAAAAATGCAAGATATCATCTTAAACGTACTAATTCATTTAAACATTGTCCTGATATACTTGTAAATAGTTTTTATGACCCTGAAACTGAAGAAGTATGTGCATTTGAAGAGTTAGTAGGTAGTCATGGAGGTATGGGTGGACCTCAAACAAAACCATTTATTATGCATCCAAGTACATGGCAAATAGAAAATGAAATCATTGGTGCAGAAAATCTTTATAAAGTTCTTAAAAGAGAAATAGAAAAATTAGAAAAATATGAATATTAATTATATTATATTCAAAATAAAGATTAAATTATATTTCTAAAATCAAGAATTTAAAATAAAATTTATTCATACTTTAAAGATAAATGAATTTAAAGTTAAACTTTAAATAGCTAAATTTAAAAAATTGAAATTTTTGAAAATCAATTTATAAAAGTTTAATACTTAAAATTAGATTTAAAAAAAACTTATCCTAAGTTAAAAATTAAAGATTTTTCAATAAATAAAATTAAAATAGGTAAATAAAATGTCAAAATTATACATAATTGGTATTGGTCCAGGTGCAAAAGAGTATTTAACATACAAAGCTGTTAAAACTGTAGAAGATGTAGATATTGTAATAGGAAGTCAAAGAGCAATAAATCTTTTTGATAATATAAACAAAACAATAATATTTAATGTTAAAAATTTACATGGAAACCTTGAAGAAAGTGTTAATCTTGCATTAAATGGTAAAACTGTAGCACTATTATCTACAGGAGATCCTGGATTTTCAGGTCTTTTAAGTCCAATACTTGAAATTTCTAAAGAAAAAAATTTCAATACCAATAATATAGAAGTTATACCTGGAATAAGTTCACTTCAACTTGCAAGTGCAAAATCTCAGATTCCATGGGATAAAGCAAACATAGTAACTTTTCATGGAAGAAAAAATATTAAAGATATATTAAGAATCATTGATAATGGGAAACCAACAATAGCACTCCCATCTAGAAAAGTTAAAGATATGGCACAATATTTAATTGATAATGGAGTAAATCCTAAAAGAAAAGTTATGGTATGTGAAAGATTAAGTTATCCTGATGAAAAAATAGTTAAAAGTACTCTTAAAGATATAAGTACTTCTGAATTTACATATATGTGTGTAATAGTCATATATACTGAATAAATACTGCTTATTAAATCATTATATTTATATTCAAAATTTTCAAGTGCAATACATTCTGAATAAACACCTACTAAATCGATATATTTATTGAATTTTCAAGTATAATAATCATATATACTGAATAAACATTTCTAAATTTTAATAGAAATAGCTAATAATGAGTAATAAATATTTATATTATAACATACTTGGTTTAAGTGATGTGTAATTAAATACAATTGCAACTGAGCCAAATAATAGAATAAGTAAAAATAAAACCACAATACTATATTTAAACCATTTTTCTTTATCCATATTTTTAATTTTTAAATTATTTAAAATAAAAATTTAACTATTAAAATTTATTTACTATTAATTAAAAATCAATAAGGACATTAAATTAAAATATTAATTTAATAAAACTTTAAGATAAAAAAATATAAAAAAATAAACAAAGAAGAAAATAAGATAAAGCAAAAAAAATATAAAAATTTTATATTTATTTAAACTAATCCTATTTAATTAATCGAACTTTTAAATAAAATCAAAGATTTAATAAAAATATTTAGTATAAAGTATTATATGTATATGTAAGTGTATAATTTTAATAGTTTTATAAAATTTATTATTTAATGTAAATAAATAAAATATCTCTTTATAATCTATTTTCTATAAAAACCTAATTTTTAAAAATACCCTTATTTTAATATAAATAAATATATTCTAAATTTTAAAAATATTAAAAAACTGAGTCTATTAAAAACTATTTTTTATAATAATTTAAACATTACAATACTTGAAAATAAGCCTATTCTAAAAATTAAAAGAATTTCAAAAGCTAATATCATAATTGAAAAATTAAAAAATATAAAAAAAGTATTAGAATAGTTAATTAATAACTATTCTAAGAATATAGCAGGTTTATATGGCATAGCATTTCTTGCTTTGTTTTGTGGATCGTATGAATCATCAGTATGTATAATTACTTCACTTCCACATTCTTCCTCAAGATATGCTTTACTATCATTTAAAATAGCTGCTTCATCTATTTTTCCAATATATTTTGTTTTAGTCATTTCACGACTAATTTTTTTAGCAGTATTAGCTATTTCTTTTTTATCTGAGTAAATATTAGCTTTAATTGCTTTACCCATCATTTGACCAATATCAGGTTTTCCAATTTCATCAGCAATCTCATATAAATCCCATTTCCATTTTGGAGCAAGATAAATATGGATTTTATTTACATCTTCATCAACCATTTTTTTAATCTCATTAATATCTTTAACAAGGTTTTGAATAAGCTCTTCAGATTTTTCAATTTCTTCATCTATTAAACTATCATCATATTCTGGCCATGAAGCTTCTGATACAAATCCTTCTCCACCATATTTATTCCATAATTCTTCACAAGTATGTGGTGTAAATGGTGCTAATATTTTAATCCAATCTTTAATTAAAGTAGATAATACATATTTAACTTCTTCATCATCATCGTTTATAATATGTTGTACTCTGTACATATAATGATCTACATCTTTTTTAAGTAAGAAAAGTGCTTCTTGTGAAGCTTTTCTTGTTTGGAATACTTCTAATGCTTCTGTAGAGTTTTTAATATGTTGGTTTAATTTTGCAATAATCCATTTACTAATATTTGTTTTAACTTCCACTTCAGGAATATTAGATAAATTAAGATTTCCTCCATTGATTTGATTTACTTTAGCTGCAAAATCTCTAAACCATTGAAGTCTTCTTTGAGTTCCTTTAACCTCTTTTTCTCTCCAATCAAAATCTTGCCATGGTTCAGCTGAAGACATTAAGAATAATCTTACAACATCAGCAGAATATTCATTTATTGCATCATCAAGTAAAATAACATTTCCTTTTGATGAAGACATTTTATTTCCTTCAAGAAGTCCCATACCAAATACTACAGTTCCTTTAGGCCATTTTGCTTTAGGGAAGATTGCAGTATGTGCAAACATTAAGAAACTTAAATGGTTTCCAACTAAATCTTTTGCAGATAACCTCCAATCTAATGGATACCAATAATTAAATTCTTTTTGTATTTTATCAACTAATTCTGGTTCTACTTTAATATCATCAGAATCTATATTTAAAAATACTTTATCAAAGAATGCATCATTTAACAATTCTGGATCCATATCTCTAAGGTATTTTGCAATAGTATAATAAGACATGTAAATTGTAGAATCTGTAAGTGGTTCAATTAACCATTTTTTATCCCATGGTACTCTAGTTCCAAGACCTACTCTTCTTGAACATGCCCAATCTTGTAACCATCCAAGATAGTAATCAAAGTTTGCTTTTATTTCTCCAGGAATAACAGTTTCTCCTTCAAGACATTCTTTAGCTTTTTTAGTCCATTCTTCATCAGAATATTTCATAAACCATTGGTCATCCATGATTTTAACTACACAACGATTACCACATCTACATATTACAGGTCTTTCTGCAAAGTCATAAATAATATCTGCAATATTCTCTTTAACAAGATCTTCTTTAACTTCATCTCTTACATATGCAACTTTTTTACCACCATATTTAGGGAAACGTTGACTAAGATATCCTTTACTATGTTCAGTTTTATATAATTCTTCAGTTGCTTCATGTACTTTAGAATCATTTTGATTTGTAATTTGAAGTTTTTCTATAATTTCTTTTGCAGGAATATCACCATATCCTTTAACACTTACAACATTAATTGGTTCTACTTTTTCAACGATTTCTGCAATATTATATTTTTCAATTAATTCTTTATTCTGTTTTAAGTCTTGAAGTGCAATATAATCTGCTGGTGCATCAGCAGGTTCTGAAAATACTACTCCACTACCATATTCAGAGCTTACAAAACTAGCAGGGAATATTGGAAGTTTTTCATGACTTAATGGGTTTTCAACCATTTTTCCAATTAATTCTTCAGGGTTTATATCTTTAATTACTTTAAGTTCTTTCTGATTTGAAATATTGTAATATGCATCATCAGACATTACCCATTTTTCACCTTTAGATTGTCCTTTTTCAACTTCAACTAAAATATAATGGACTTCTGGGTTTAACCATAAATTAGTTGCACCAAAAATAGTTTCTGGACGTAAGGTTGCTGTAACAAGAGTTATATCTTCACATTTGAACTTTAATAAAGTAAGTTCATTTACTCCAACACCTTCACCTTCAAGAAGGTCGTGATCTCCTACTGGGTTTTTATCATGTGGACAATATTTTACTGGATGTTCCCCTTGTTTAATTAATCCTTTTTTATAAAGAGTATTAGCTTGCCAAGTTACAAATTTCTGATAAGTTGGATCAATAGTTCTAAATTCTCTTCTCCAATCAATTGAATATCCCATTTTATTCATAACATTGTGGTATTCTGTACTGAAATATTTGACAATATTAATAGGATCTGCAAGTTCAGGTAATTTATCTTTAGGTACTTTATGTACATGTTCATATAAATCTAAAGTCCAAGGATCTTTTCTTTGAATTCTATCTGCAATTCCAATAACTGGAGCTCCAGTTACATGCCATGCCATAGGGAACAATACATTATATCCTTCCATTCTTTTAAATCTTGCATATACATCAGGAACTGTATATGTTCTTCCATGTCCTACATGCATTGCTCCACTTGGATATGGAAATGCTACAGTAATATATAATTTTTCTTTATCATTTGGATCTGACTCAAATAACTTTGCATCTTGCCATTTTTTTTGCCATTTTTTTTCAATATTTTCTGACACACTTAACACCATTAGTATAAATTTTTTGAATTATTCAGTAATTTAGAGTTTAATAATATTTTAACCTATTTAAATTAAATTTTATAAAATTAATTTAATGAATTTTAAATGTTTTTATTGTATATTTAACTAAATATTTTATCTGATACAATTGGACTTTCTGGAACTTCTACTTTATGTCTACTTCCTAAAATCATATTTCTTATTCTATTAATTTCATCATTTGAAATATTAGTTAGATTCATAATGTCTTTATTTGATAAGTCTTTATCTACTATTAAATAAAGTACAGAATCTAAAAGTTCATAACTTAATCCAATTTCATCCTCATCAGTCTGACCTGGCCATAATCCAGCTCTTGGAGGTTTTATGATAATTTCCTCAGGAATTTTCCATTCTCTTGCAAGAGACCTTAATTGAGTTTTATATATATCCCCAATAGGTTCCATATCACAACCACCATCACCATATTTAGTGAAATAACCTATTAAGAGTTCACTTTTATTTCCAGTTCCTACAACCATTGAATTTCTAAGGTTAGCATAATAATATAATAAACACATTCTTATTCTAGCTTTAAGATTACCATTAGCCATTTTAACTGTATTTTCATCATAATCTTTAAGTTTAGATGCTTCTTTAAGGAATTCTTTTGTTATTTTATCAATGTTAATCTCTTTATATTCAATTTCTAATAAACGAGCCATTAGCCTAGCATGATCTGTATCTTCTTTTGGTGTAGTTGAAGAATACATATGTATTCCAAATACATTTTCACAACCTATTGCTTGAGCAGATAAATATGCAGATACAGTGGAATCTATTCCCCCACTTAATCCAATTACAATACCCTCACAATTTGCTTTTGATACTTTATTTTCTATAAATAAGCAAATTTCTTCTTTAACTTTTTCTTCATCAAGTTCAGGTAATTTATACATAAAAATCACATTAAACAATTTTTTATTAAAAATTCATTAATGTATTATATATTGTTTTTAATTTATTTATAATTAAGTTTCTAATAAAAATTAATTATTTATAGATAAAAAACTATGAATTTAATTTTTATAATTATATTTTCAGTTTTAAAAAAATAAAATAAGTTAAAACTAACTAAAAATACTTAATTTAAATTTTAAAGTCATATTATAAAAATATAATGTTTATATATTCATATAAATCTTTTAAATTTAATAAAAAATTCATATAATAAATCAAGTTTAATTTTAATAGAATTTTTTGAAATCTTATCTATAAAAATTTAAACTATAATTAAAAATTAAATTTAAGAGAATTTACTAAGTATGTTGAAATCTTATTTATAAAAATTTAAACTATAATTAAAAATTAAATTTAAGAGAATTTACTAAGTATGTTGAAATCTTATTTATAAAAATTTAAACTTAATACTTGAAAATCACTTTTAAGAAAGTTTATTCTAAAAATTATAAAAATTTCAACAAAGTCTATTTATTTTAAGAATTATAAGGATTTTTAAAAAAATCTATTTTTTAAGAATTATAAAGACTTTTAAGAAAATTTATTAATAATCAAGATTTTCAGCAATACAAAATTGACATACTGCTTTAGGATTATCCTCATTATTCTTTTTAACTGGACAGTAATATTTTCCATTTTTATATATAATCTCTAAATTTCCAGGAAATTTAGTACCAATTTCATGTATAGGTTCTTCAAGTATAAATGTTGTATATAAAGATATAATCGTATAAATAGTTTTAAATTCTTTACTATTTGTTTTATTCTCATTATCTTCTTCATATTGCCTTTTAAGTATTATAATTGATTTTATATATTCATCTATATCAAATTCATCATTAGAATATTTCTCTAGATTTTCATCTTTTATAGTATTAATTCTTATTACAAAACCTTTAGCATATGTTTTAAAGAAATCTTTTCTATACTGTTTTTGTACAGAATTTAAAGATTCTTTTAATTCATTTACTACTTTCATTTGATCATATATTGAAATTTTACGTGATTCTTCTTTCAATATTTTAAGAAGCTCAGATTTAGAATTATATCTATTTTTTCCTAATTCTTCAAGTTCTTGAAACATAGACATACCTCTATATTAAAATTTTAACTTATTATATTTAAAATTAACAAAAGATTATATATTATAAAATATAATTATAATAATAACTTTTAGTTACTAAAATAATTTAATGATTTTACTTATTTAAATAATTCACTATAATCACTTAAAATTTAAGAATAATATTGTGATTTTAATTTAATTAAGATAAAATCTTAAATAAAAATATAAATTTTTAAAAATTGTATAAATAAAATTATTAAAAAAATAGATATTAATGGTGAAATTATGGCATTTAAAGATTTATTTGATTTTAATAAAGATAAAACAACATTCATATTTGTAGGTGGAAAAGGAGGAGTTGGAAAAACATCTGTTTCAGCTTCAACAGCTATTTGGCTTGCAAATAAAGGTAAAAAAACATTACTTGTATCAACTGACCCTGCCCACTCATTATCTGATTCACTTGAAACATATATTGGACCTTATCCAAAATTCATTCGTGAAAATTTATGGGGTCTTGAAATAGATCCCGATGTAGCAATGGAAGAAAAACAAAGAGAAATTGATGCAAGAAAAGCAAGTTCTACAGATAGTAATACAATGTTTGGTTTAGATATTTTAGCTGATCAAATGGATATGGCTTCTTCTGCACCTGGTGCTGATGAAACTGCAGCATTTGAAGTTTTCTTAAAAATCATAAATGATGAAAGTAATGATTATGATATGGTAGTATTTGATACTGCACCTACAGGACATACATTAAGACTTTTATCATTCCCAGAACTAATGGAAACATGGGTAGGACGTATGATGAAAGCTAAAGCTAAACTTGGTGATGCTGCAAATAAAATTAAAAATATCCTTCCATTTCTAGATGGAGATGATGCAAGAACTAGTGAAGAGCTTGAAAGAACTAAACGTGAAGTAGAAAAAGCTAAGAAAGTATTATCTGATCCTGATAGAACTACATTTAAAATGGTTGTTATTCCTGAAGAAATGTCTATTTATGAATCAGAAAGAGCTATTGAAGCATTAAATAAACATGATATAACCACTGATGGGGTTATTGTAAATCAAGTTATGCCCGATATTGATGACTGTGATTTTTGTCACTCAAGGTATGTCCTACAACAAAAACGTTTAGCTTTAATTAATCAAAAATTTAAAAATCAGGAAATTACACAGGTTCCTTTGTTTAAAGATGAAGTTAAAGGTATTGATAACTTAACTAAATTTGGTGAAATTCTTTATGAAGGAAGAGAAAATGATGAAGTTCAACATAAAACTATTCAATTATAAGTTTATTTTATAAATAATGAAATTAAATTTAATACTTATTTTTACTTTATTTTCATATTTAAATCTATAAAAATCCTTAATTAATAATTTAATTTCATTAAATTATTTTTAAAAAATTTAACTTAAATTTAAGAGTTTAATACTTAAAAATTAATTAATATAATTAATAATAATATTATTATTAATTTTAATAGCTTCTTATAAAAAAACCACTATTTTTAAAATATTAATTATAAATTTACTTAATAAAATATCAAATATAAAAAATATTATATAATAAAATATAAAAATATTAAAGTATATCTTAAAAATTATAAAGAATAATTTAATAATAAAAAATAATATTATTGAAATAAATACTCTTGTTAAACCCTATTTAATTAGAAGTTTACTTATTAATTCATCTATTTATAAATTATAAATAAATTTTATATAATTTTAAAGGAATTTAACAAGTTAAATATTAAATAAAAATTAAATTATCCTAATTATTAAGATATAAAAAATAAAGAGGCTTTTTAATGAAAAAATCAATAGTTATTTTTACATTAAGTCTGGTTATTATATTTTGTTGTTTAAATGGAATTAGTGCAAGTACAGATAACAACACAATAATAAATAATCATACAAGTCCTGTTTTAACAAATACTAATAATAATATTGATAATAATATTAGTAATAATAATATAAAACAAGACAAAAGTTCTTTATCTTTAAATCAAAGCGAAAATCCTGATTATTATACTGTAAATTCAAGTAATATTCATAATTACTTTGATGATAATAATAAATTAAAACCAGAATATGGTGGTAAAATCATTGTATTTCAAGGAGAATTTAAAGATTTAAATACTCTTAGAATTGAATCAGATAATACTGTCATAGTAGGTAATAATTCACTATTGAAAAATACAGTACTTGGATTATATGGTAAAAACATTTATATCCAAAACTTAAACTTCCAATTAAATAAAAGTTTTAGTGATAATAAAGATTCAGGTATTTATGTTGGATCTGATAATATAACCATTGATAATATTACAATGGATTATAATGTTCCAGCTGGAAATAATGGTTTTGGAATCTATGTAGGAGATACTGGTTATAAAAATATCTTTAGATTCAATCTATATTACAGTACAGTAAATCTTACAAGTACAAATCCAGATGGATATCATAAATATGGTGTCCTTATAAGAGATACAACCCTTGGATTAATCTATGGAAATAAAATTAATTGTAAACTACCTTTAGTACCAGTTAATTGGCAAGGAGGAATCTTTGGTGGAGTAAGTATGGATTATGTACTTGGTTTTGGAGCTGAAGATTCAAAATATATTAATTTTATTAACAACTATGTAAACGTTACAGCATCTACTTTAGGAGGAGCTTTTCCTACATTAGATGCATGTATGTTTTATAAATGTGATAAAGCAGTTATTAAAGGAAATAAAATCTATGAAGAAGATTTAATAACTAAAAAAGGAGTTAATAACTACTTATATGGTTTAGATATTTATATTATGAATAATGTAACCATTGTAGATAATGAAATCCATATGAAAACATATGGTGGACAAGATTCAAATGGTGCTGCATATCCAATCCAAATAAATGGACCTTCATCAGATATAAAAATTGCATATAACAATTTAACAAGTATAAATAATGGTCCAAACCTTGGAATATATTCCAACAATTATTATGGAGAAGTAAAACTTTATATCTTAAGTAATTTCATAAATATTACAGGTTATGCTAGTGAAAATAACTGGGCATTAGTTGCAGGTATTGAAGTACAAGATAGTGATGATATAATATTAAATAACACAATCTATGCACAAAATGTAAACAACAATAACAATAGTAAGAATAATATTTATGGTATTAGTTATTCACAATCTACAAGTGGAAATCATAAATACAATATACAATACAATAAAGTTATAACCAATGGATATAAAGCAGTAATGTTAGATGCAGGTCATGGAGTTACAGATAGTAAAGTTGGAAACAATGTATTAATAACAGACCATTCACAAGGAAATGATGCTGTTGATATACATAATGATTATGAAGGATACAATAATCAAGTTTTCAACAATACTGGAAACCCTAATGAAAAACAAGATATGTCTAAAGATTTAATTCCTAAGGATGTCATAAATGCAATGAACAATTTATATACTCCAAATACTAGAAATTTCTTTAATACAAATACTAATGGAAATGGTACAAATCCATTTAATGGAAACGGAACTGGAAACAGTACAAATCCATTCCATGGAAATGGTACTGGATCCCATAGTGGCTTTAATACAAATTCCTCTCAAAATGGTATAATTCATAATGGAAATGGAATTAGAAATAATGGAGCAATATTCTTTAATAATGGTAATTCCTTTTTAAACCATAATGGATTAAGTAAAATTGCAAGTAACTCAACAAATATAAATACAGGAACATCAAGTCAAGAATTAGCTAGTGCATCAATTTCATCTGCTGGAGATGGTGGTCAATCATCACCTAAAGCATATGCAATTTACAAAAATACTAAAAGTATTAAAAATAATGACTATAAAATACCATTTGGAATAATTCTTATAATCATAGTATTATTAATTATTGCTGGATATAAATTCAGAAAAGATAAAGAAGAAGATGAATAAAATTTAAACTTATTAAATAATTAAATATTTATATACAAATATTTAATTATACTATTTTTTATTAAATTAAATAAATAAAAATTTATTTTATTTTTTATAATTTACGTGCAAAGATTAAATAACCACTATGACCAACCATACGTGTTTTAGGCCTCATACCTTGATTTCTAACTTCAATGCCTCTTTCTAAAGTTTCAAGAATATCAATATTTGAAAAACCTAATTTTTTAGAAATTTTATATGCAAGTTCTGCTTGTTCCATATATGGAGCATAAACAGCTAACCATCCTCCTAATTTTAAACTAGACCAAACACTTTCAAATATTTCATAAGGTTTAGGTAAATCAAGAAATACTAAATCAAGGTCTTCTTCTTCAATACCCTCTTTAATATCCTGATTTTTAATTTCAATATTAGTTAAACCGAAATTTTCAATATTCTTACTTGCAACTTTAGCAAAATCTTCTCTTATTTCATAGGAGGTAACATGACCTGTTTTACCTACTACATTTCCAAAATTTAATGCACTAGCCCCAGCACCAGTACCTGCATCTACAACACGATCACCAGAACCTAAGCCAGTATGGGAAAGTACAACACCAATGTCTTTTTGAATTAAAATAGAACATCTTCTATCCATTAAATCAATGAAATCATTAACATTAGGTTTAATAACTTTAAAATCTTTACCTAAATGAGTAGTTAAAGTATCTCCTATTGTTGCTCTTTCCATTTGTTCTTTTTTAATAATTCCTAAATCACTTTGGAATTCTTTATCTTGAGGAATTAAATATTTTTTCCCTCTTTCATCCATAATAACTTTCAATATACCACCAAGCTAATAAATTAAGATTAATAATTAAAATTAATATTATTAATAAATTACTAATTAAGAATAAATAATTTAATTAAAATATTATTAATAAACTACTAATTAAAAATTAATAATTTAATTAAAATTAATATTATTAATAAACTACTACATTAAAAATTAAAATTAATATTTAAAAATATTCTAATTAAAACTAAGTATCTAATTAAATATATAATATTAAGATATTTAATTTTACATCAATTTTTTATTTTTATCATCTTTTTTAAAATGTAAATATTTTGATTCAACAACTTTAATAATTTCATTAGCAGTTTTTTTACCAATTCCTTCAACTTCTGTTAAATCTTCTACTGAAGAATTTATAATATTTTTAACAGTACCAAAATGTTTTAATAATTTTTTAGCAGTTACTGGACCAATATTTGGTAAAGATTCAATGATGAACTGTTGTTGTTCCCAAAGATTATCTGGTTTTTTCTCTGTTCTAATTTGAATACTTGGAGTTTTACCATTCTGCTCTTTAATAGCAATACGTTTAATCATTGCTGCTGTATCATCAGGACCACGAGTTGGTATAATACTTATTCCAAAATCAATAGCAATTGAAGCTATAGCTCCACGAATAGCATTAGGATTTATAAAACCAGAATAAAAATCATTACCTTCTAAAATCATTATTGGTTTTTTAAATTCTTCCATCATTAATGTTGCTTGTTTAAATAAACGTTTATCTACAATAGAATCTACAAAATCTTTAGCAGTTTTACGTTCAATAATAATATCATCAGTTATTTGATAGTCTCCAACAGTCATAGTTTTAACTTCAACATTAACACCAATTGTATCAAGATTTCGTATAACTTTTGAGTTTCCTTCTCTTGAATCAGCATAAACCACAACTTTTTTTCGTTTATTTTTATTATTTAATTTATCTTCTTCTTTATTAAGTTCATTAAGATTATCAACTGATTTAATATTCCTAACACTATTCATTCTCTCTACAGCATTAAGATTAATATTTTTAAATAAATCATTATTAATTAATTGTGATTTCATATTTCTTTCTTTACGTTTAGAAGACCAGAAATAAGCTTCATCAATAGTGCCTTTTGTTATAAGTACTTTCATTCTACCTTGATGTTTCCTTCCAGTTCTTCCTCTACGTTGAATCATTCTAACTTCAGAAGGTACAGGTTCATATAATACTACAAGATCAATAGCTGGTATATCAATACCTTCCTCTGCAACACTAGTAGATAAAAGTACATCATAAATACCCATTTTAAATGCTTTAATAATCTCATGTTGTTGTTTTTGGGTTAAACCTTTCTCTCCATCACGTGTACCTTGACCATAAAATTTAATAGCTTTAATACCTTCATCTTCACATTTTTGACGAATCATTTCAAGAGTATCTCTAAATTGAGTAAAAACTAAGATTTTAGGAGAGGTTCTACTATCATGAGAATCTTCCATTTCACGTAAAGATTTTAATCTAGTTTGACCATCTTCATAACCTAATTCTTGTTTAAGAATACTTATTAACTTCCTAAGCTTAGGATGTTCATGACCATTTTCTTCTGCAATACTTGAAAGACGAACAGCACGTGAGAAATTATGATCCATGAAAAGATTTCTAGATGCTTTAGTTTTTTTCTTTTTTAATCTATTCACATATTGATTAAATGTTATTACACCTTGTGTTTCAACTAATTCTAAAGCATGTTGTAAATTAATTACTGCAGTTAAAATTGAAATAGCTTGATAACATTCCTTAGGAGGATTAGTTGTAGTAGCTAATTTATTTTGAACTCTACCTCTTGCTTTAAGAATATCTCTTTTATTAACTGTAATTGAATTAATAACTCCCATATTTTTTAAAGCTTTTAATCTTGATTTTAATGATTTTTTAAGTAATGATTGTATTTTTTCAAGATCTCTTCCAAGTTCTACAGGAATCCAATCAATTTTAATTGGGTTAAAATATGGTTTTACATCAGGATCTTCTTCAGATTTAACTACAACATCTTGAATAAATAAATTATCACAAACTTCTTTAATTTTAGCTTTATCATATCCTGGAGAAGCTGTTAAAGCTAGAATTAAATGGTTATCTCTTTCTTGAATATATCTATTTGCTAAATAAACATAAGAATAAGAACCAACAGCATGATGACATTCATCAAATACTATTAAAGAAACATTTTCTAGTGTGTATCTTCCATTTAATAAGTCTGCTTCAACAGTTTGTGGAGTAGCACATATAACAGATGATTCTTCCCATCTTTCTTTTCTATCATCTGGTTTAATAGAACCAGTAAGAGCAGTACATGGAACTGTTAAAAATTCTCTAAAAGATTCTTCATGTTGAATAGTTAAAGGTTTACTTGGAGATAAAATAAGAACTTTAGTTCCTTTTAATTTTTCTAACCTATCTGCAGCTACAAGAACAGCCACAATAGTTTTACCTAAAGCTGTTGGTGCAACAATCATAGTATTTCCTTTTTTAAGAGCGTTTGCTGCTAGAACCTTCTGATAGATTCTTGATTCAACAGTATTTTTTCTAAGTAAAGGATGTACTATATAATTTGACATAAGTCTATTTTAAGTTTCTAAGTTTATAAACCTTTTATTAAATTTATAAGTTATAATTTATAAATTATAAATAATAAATAATAAGTTATAAGTTATAAGTTATATGAAATAAGTTATAATAAAAAATCACTAAAAAATATTTTTTAAATAGTAAAAAATCAGTTAAATATCTTATAAACTCTAAATTAAATATAAAATACTAAAAAAAGAAGTAAAATATAATAAAAAGTAAAAAACTATTAGAACAAAAAAATATAACAAAAAATAAATTAATTATTCTTCATAATCAAATTTACCTTCATATTCTAAACAACCTTCTTTAAGACCTTTTTTAATACTAGAAACAATTCTTTCTCTATCATGCATAATAACTGGTCCAATATGAAGAATAATATCTCCAGGCTTTGAATATTTAATACAAAGTTTAGAACCTTCTTCCATAGTATCTGCAACTACACCTTTAGCTTTAGTATTTTTAGAACCTTCAAGAATAGCTTCTGCAGCAGCCATCTCTACTTTTTGAGTAACTTCATTAAATCCAGTTGCAACAATTACATTAACATACTTACCACATAATCTACCTACTTCTTGTTTATCTCTTTTAGTTGTGGTATCAAAATTATCTAATAAAAGAACAACATCATCATCTTTAAAGTATTCCATAGTAAGTCTCATACCTTCATATAAAAATGCAGAATCAAGAATAACTTCACGACCATTATATTTACCAATATTTTCCATGTGAACTTCAAGACCTTTAAATTTACTTAAAGCTTTAATAATAGATTCTTTATTAATACCATAAGTTAAAGCTGCTGCAGCTGCTGCTGTTGTATTTTCATAGAAATAGCTTTTCATTTTAAACGGTGATGTAAAACTACCTTTAATTGGACCAATACCTGTTTTTAATTTATCAGTATCATATTTTATTTCAATAGAGCCTTTAGAACCAATACCTATAAAATTACAGAAACTTGTATCCCAATCAGGGTTTTCCCAACCATAATATAATATATCATTTCTATTAGTACGTTCTTCAAGAAGTTGTTTTAAATGATTACTTGCAATTAAAGTTTCACTATCACGAGCTATAAAGAGTTTTCTATTAATGTATTTTTCCATAGATCCTCCAAACTCAGATAAATGATCTTCATGAATATTTAAGAAAATTCCAACTTTTATGTTTATATTTGGGAAAAGTCCAGCAGTTCCATGAGGTATTTCAAATACACAGATATCACATTCTTCATTTTGACCATTAACAATACCATCAACAATTACTTCACTAACTAGATTTTGATTAAGTGATGAACATGACCATACATTATATCCTGCTGCTTCAAAAATAGTAGTAGTGATATAGGTTGTTGTTGTTTTACCCATAGTTCCAGTAATACCAATAATATCTAAAGTAATAGCATCATTAATAAATTCACTTACCATCTCATTTGTTAAAACTTTAAGATTCAATTCTTGAACTTTTTTATATGCATAAGATGTTTTTGGTAAAGTTGGAGCCATGTAAACATAATCGATATCATTAAATTCAGGTTTTGGATTTCCTAAATCTAAAATTACACCTTCACTTTCCATTTCTAAAAGTCTTCTTTTAAAGTCTGGATGAAAATCATCAAGTTCTTTAGGATCTGTAATCTCAACATGATTACCTAAATGATTTAATAATCTTGCAACAGGTCTTCCTGCATTTCCAGCCCCAATAATTTTATAATTCATAATAGTTACTTCCTAAAAAATTAATAAATAATAATTATAAGTTTTAAACTCCAATAATATATAAAAATTTTACAAAATTCAAAATAAAAGCATTATAAAATTTAACAATATCCTAATCATTAATAATTAAAATCTAAAATTGAATTTACAAAATTCAAAATAAAAGCATTATAAAATTTAACAATATCCTAATCATTAATAATTAAAATCTAAAATCAATAATAAAAAATATCCCATTAAAGATTTAAGAATTAAATCAACAATAAATAATTATTCCTATTTAAAACTTAAAATCAATAATAATACATTATTTCTATTAAAAAATTTAAATTTAAAAATAAATTCTTTAAATTTAAACTTAATTGTATAAATTTAATTTTTTAAATAAATCTTTTTAAATTAAAGTTAATTATATAAATTTAAATTCTTAAATATCAAATTATTCAAAAATTAATAAATTCTCAACATCATCATATTTTACATCTATGCCTCCCATAGATGGTACATAGTTAGCTGCCTTTGCAGAATTTACACCAATTACTTTATATCCTAAGTCTTCAATTGGAGCAACTACCATACAAGTGTCACATACTATATGTCCACCTGCATTTTCAATAATTTTTGTATAACCCATTCTATCTGCAGATGCTTTAATGTTAATAGAAGTACAAATCCATAATTCATTTTTAATTTTCTTACCTTTAACAATTTCTGCAAGACTTTCAATTTCTGCAAGAGAAGCATGAGGACAACCTAAACACACTAAATCAGCATCTTTATCACTAGTAGATAATTTAGCTCTAGTTTCTTTAATATCAGAACTATCAATGCTTACTACATCCTTAAGTTCTTCAACTCCAACATCCTTATATTCAGGAGTAACCCCTTCAACTTGATACAATGCTACTGCACCAGATGAAGCAAGTGCTGCACCTAAAGTTTTAAGATCATCATTACTAATTTTTTGATTTTCACTTAAAGTAAAATATGGAACACCATCTTTTACTATTTGACCAATTGCATAACCTAAAGCACCGAAATCAGCACCTTTTAATTCAGTATCAACATTGACTTTTAAGGTAGCTTTTCTATTTTCATCTAAATGAAAACCATATAATGGTGTTTTACCACATATTGCTGCTGCAAGAGCTCCAGGTCCACCTTCACGATTAGTTCTTGCACCAATTACAGAATTAACATATGCAACTGCAGAAGATTCACTCCATGAAATATGATCCCCAAATCTTGGAACATTACCAATTAAATAAGGAGTACAAGTACATGTTGTATTAATACCAAGTTTCCCATAAGCATCAACGATTTTATTCTGTTTATTTGCAAAAAATTCTGAAAAACCTAATTCTTCCCAATTATCTAAGTCAACACCTGCAGGATTTAAAGTTGATGGAATACTTGCTTTAGCTTTAGTATCTAAAGCTAAATCTTCTAAATATTCTAAACCTGCTTGACCAATAGTTTTATAAGATACACCTGAAACTTGTGCAGAACTAATATCTACAAATTTTTCAGCTCCGTAAATATCTCCTAAAGCTATTAAAATATCCATACTTTTTCTAATGGTTTCTCCATATTCCCCATTAGACATTTTTTCTTCTTCTGGAGTCAAAAACATATTATCATCTTAATTTATTATTTTTATAATTGATATTTAGATAAAAGAAGCTAAAACTTAAATAAAAAATATTCAATTTAAATAGATTATATTATTACCTAATTATCAAATTATTAAAAAATTATTATTAAAACTAATAATTTAATTATAATAAGATTTGTTTATTATAATTTTTATATTTTTAATAAAAATTAATTCTTAAAGATATGAATTTTAAAATCAGATTTAATTAAAATATCCAATACGAATATTTTGACTCTACTAAAATCAATAAATTTTATTTTAAGTTAAATATTTAAATAAATTTATATTAATACTTTTTAGAGAAAATACTAAGATAATTTCCAAATATATAAAAAACTAAAAACTAAAAAACAAGAAAAATAAAAAAAATTAAACCTAAAGTAATATATAAAAAATTAAAAAATAAAATAGCCACAAATGGCTACTTTATTAAAAAAAAACTATCTTATAACTTTAATTTTAGTACTTGTAGTTTTACCATTGAAAGTACCATCACCAGCAAATTGTGTAGTAATTATATAAGTTCCAACACGAGTAAACCTTAATTTAAGGAATGCTTTACCATTTTTATCAGTTTTAAGGGTGTATGTTTTACCATTAACTTTAACAGTGATTTTTTTATTAACACCATTAACTGATTTTTTACTATCTAAAGCATTAGTACCTTTTAAAACAAAAGTCAAAGTCCTATAAGTATTTACTTTAACAGGATTAACACCACTAACAGCAATATTACTTACTTTAGGACTAACAGTAATTTTATTTACAACAAAACTACCATTATAATTATCATCACCTAAAAATGCAACAGCAAATGTATAAATCCCAGACCATGCAAGATTAATTTGAAGTTTAGCTACACCATTTTCATCAGTAGTTAAATTATAAACAACACCATTAAAACCAACACTAACAGGTTTATTAGCTAAAACATTACCATTTTGGTCTTTAAGAGTGACAATAAAGTATCTACCACGTTCACCATGATAAAAATCAACAGCAGTCTGATTAAAATCAGTAGAAACAATATTAGTAGCTAATTTTTCAGGAGTTTTATGATTAATTATTTGAATAGTACTATTTTCACCATTATAAGTATTATCTCCAGCATAATTAAATTTAATTGTAAGTTTACCATCAATTACTCTATCAATTTCTGCTATACCATTTTCATCAGTAGTAGCAGTAGCTTCAACACCATCAATAGTATATTTAAAGTCAGTTAAAGGAAGAGGATTACCAAGAGCATCAGTTAAATTAACAACAATTTTATCAGTACTATCATTATAATTTACATTAAAAACACCATGATTTTTAACAACAGTCCAATTATTTACATTTGATTTTATTTCTCTATAATCTTCCCCATTTAAATCATCATTATCCCCATAAATTTTTTGATCAAAGTAATAAGTACCAACATAATCACATTTTACAGTCATATTATATACTGGATTAGTTAAAAATTTTTCACCCAAATCATCTCTATAATCAAAATTATCCAATATTATAGGATAAGAACCAGGGACTGTATACATAATTTGTATAAGATATCCTGGCTGTTTTTTAAGCTCTTCTTCAGTAAAACCAGTAACAATTAAACTCAAACAAATTTCTTGACCTACAACTAAAACTTGATTTTGAGTAATATTTAAAACAATAGTCATATTAAAGTCTTTAGAAGATTTAAGTATATCATTTGGTTTAACATTTAATAAATATTTTTTTGCATTAGAAGAACTATTTGTTTGTGGACTATTAATAAATATATTATTATTTACAAATGTATAATTTCCATTTGGAATGTAAACTGTATCATTAGAATTACTTGTATGATTAATGAATGTGTTATTATATATTTTTAAGTATGGTGTACCATTTCCATCATAACCTACATTACTTGCATATATAGCTTGACCAATCTTAGCACTATTATGTACAAATGTAGATCCATGAAGATCAAAATATCCTCCAGCAGCTGTAGAAATAGCACCACCACATCCATTAGCAGTACTTATATTATCTGCAGTATAAGTAATATTACTATTAACATTATCATTACTAGATTCAACAGTATCTTTTAAATTTGCCCAATTATCAACAGTTTTTTCTGAATCAGAATAAACATTTGATTCATTAACAGATTGAACATCGTTTATTTCACTGTTTGAAGTTTGAACTTCATTAATTGAAGTAGTAGAACTATCATCAACACTGAAACTATTAGTATCAGCAGTAGAATTGCCTACATCAGTAGCACTAACTGCACCAATTAATAATAAAAGAGCAAATAAAGAAAGAATTAAATAAATTGAATTAATTTTCTTCATATAATCTCCTTATCCATTTAATTATAAAAAACAAATATTTTCATAATTATCAATTTTTAATCAATTATAATCTGTAAAAACAAAATTTAAACAAATTAAAAATAATTAAAAATTTAAACTATAAAAATATTATAAATAATCTAAAACAATTATAATAAAATAAATTTTAGATTAATTAAATTATTTATTAAAAATTTCATAAAATAAAAGAAAAAGTAAAAAATATTAATAAAACATTAAAATAATAAAAATTAAAATTTAAAATAATAAAAACAGAAAAATAAGATAATTTATATTAAAATAAATAATAATCCTAAATAAAAAAGTAAAAAAAAGAATAATAATTAAGTTTAACTATTATTTATTTGATATTCAATAGCCTCATTAACTAAATGTAAAAATTGATCTTTAGCAGAGTAAGGAATCATAGCACCAGCTGCTATATCATGACCTCCTCCTTGACCACCAAAATTAGATGAAACTTCTTGAAGAGCTTTACCTAAATTAACACCTCTATCAACTAATTCTCTAGTCGCTCTTCCAGATATTTTAATATCTTTATGTAATCTAGATAAACCTAAAACTGGTTTATTTTCATTAAATAATCCTACAGATAAACCAACACTTGCAATTGTTCCCATGACTTTTTTAATTATTTGATCTTCACTATATAAGTATTGGATAGCACTAAGTTGAACTGCACCTTCTTTTTTAATCCATTCCATACCTTTAATTAATTGTTTTCTATAGTTAGATCTTAATTTTAATGCAACATCAAGTGCTTCTCCACGTTCACCTAAAGCTAAACTTAAACCTAAACCATATTTTTTATTTTTTCCACATGCATCAAGAATATCTGAAAAATCTTCAAGATCTTTAAGAGCAGATATCTCTTTAGGAACTGTATAAATATTAGAAAGAATTTGTGGATTGATTTTAATAAGTTCATCTTTTACAATATCTTGTTCTTCACCAGGAAGTTCAGAGAATTTTATTGCATAAGAAACTCCCATATCCACTAAAAATTCTTGTGAAGCTTCTAAATCACCAGTCAATCCTTTAAGTGCTGGTTTAAATGTATATGCTAAAGATTTGTAAAGTGGTTCTGTGTTTTTAGATGCAATTTTTAATCCTTCATTAACTTCTAAAATACCAGATTCTAATGCATCATTTAAAATTAATTTATTCATACCAATAAATTCATTTTGACATTGCATATCACCAAATGCACCTACAAGTGCAAGACAAGCTAAGTGTTTTTTATTCATATTTCTTATAACAAGATATGATGAACCTGCTCCACTTAACTCTTTACTACCATCAACACCAAATAAATGTGGATTTACATGAATCACATTTTCATTTGCTTCAACATCAGCAGGTTGATGATGATCTGCAATAATAACATCAGCTTTAAATGAATTTATAGGTTTTAAACATGCACTTCCCATATCACAAAATACAAAAATTTCATAATTTTCTTTTTTTAATTCTTTTAAAACATCTAATTTAAGACGTGGAACTATTGTAATATGGAATTGTCCACCTTCTTCTTTAACCGCATTAGCAATTACTCCAGCTGCAGATAAACCATCTGCATCGTTATGGGAAATAATTCTAATAATATGGTTTTGTTGGATATGCTTTTTTAGCATATCACAAGCTTCAGCAGATCTATTTAACAAGTAATGCTGCTTCTGTTGGGTCATATCTCCATCCTTCAGGTAATTGACCATCTCTTACATAGTATTTTCCTAATCTTCTGATTCTGGATTCTACTATAGTTAATCCTCTTTTACTGTGAACATCTTTAGGGTTTTCAGCTAAGTGATCTCTTATGTTTACAGCTCTTCTAATTAAGTTCATTAAATCTTCTGGATATTTACCGAATTCATTATTTCTTTTTAAAATTTCAGTAATTTTTTCACCAGTAACTTCTTTAACACTAGGAACTCCATATTGATCTCTTAAAATAATACCAATTTCACTAGAAGATTTACCTTCTTTATGGAATTTTACAATAAATTCTTCAATTTCTTCATTTGAGTACATTACCCAATCAGGTCTTGCCATATTTAATACCTCATATAATTTTTATTTAATAAATAAGAAATAATCAGATTATAATCAAATTATTATTGCCCAAAAGATTAAAAAATCCAATTAATAGAAAAAATCTATTATACAAATATATATTTTAATATTTTAAAATCATACAATCAATAAATAGTTAAATAAATTTTAGATTCTAGTAAATTTATTCTTTATATTCACTAGCATACCATTTAATAAATTTATTTAAAGAGTTTTTTCTATGAGAAAACTTATTTTTTTCTTCAGTACTTAATTCACCAAATGTTTTGCCTTCAGATTCAACATAAAATATTGGGTCAAAAGCAAAACCTAAGTTTCCTCTTTCTTCTGTTGAGATTAATCCGTTGACTTTGCCTAAAAAGATCTTGGGCTCAGAATTGGGGGCACAAAACCCAATAACTGACCTGAATTCGGCATATCTATCATCAACGTCCTCCATTAACTTTAAAATTCCTTGGTTACCAAGAGTATCTTGAACATAATGTGAATATACTCCAGGAAAACCTTTTAAAGCTCTAATGAATAGACCAGCATCTTCAACAATCACAGATTTATTTAATTTACGACTAGCATATTTTGCACCGAAAAGAGCCACGTCTTCAAGTGTTCCTTGAGGTTCCATGTACCCTAAATCAATATGCTCTAATTTAATATCATAATTTTTGAATATACTTTCTGCTTCTATAACTTTATGTTTATTACCAGTTATAAATGTTATCATAAAATCACTTTTTTTAATGTTTATAGAAAAAATAATAAATTTTTAAAATAAATTAATAATCATAGAAAAATACAAATATTAACCTTCCTAATACCAAACAAATTAATAATCATAGAAAAATACAAATATTAACTTTTTTAATACCAAATTAATAATAATACATAATCTTAATGAGTATAACGACCTCTATGTTCAATTTCATCTATTTTATTACGGAACTCAAGAGGATTACTTGAATTTTCAAGATAAGCATCTAAAATCCAATTAAAAGTTTCTAGTGAAACATTATAATCAACACTTTTAATTGATTTTTTAAGTACAAGTAAATCATCAGCTTTATCTTCTAAAAGATTTGAATAATATGAAAGACCAAAGTCAATAAATACTAAATCTCCATTTTTATTTATTATCATATTAGAAGTTGTTAAATCTCCATGTATAATATCCATTTCATGCATTAAATTAATATATTCACCAATTTTAAATGATAGTTCTTTCCTTTTATTATAAGATAAATCATCAATTATATCTTTAACAGTATTACCTTTAATATATTCCATTGTAATGTTTTTATCATGTATATCAACATCATAAATTATTGGAGTTAATATACCTGAATTTTTAACATGAGATAATATTCTAGCTTCAGATTTAGTTCTTAATTTACGGATTTTATTATCAATTTCAGGAATCCTATAAGTTTTTTTAAGTCTTTTTTTAGTAATTACATCAGTTTCAAAATCATAATCATCAAAGCCATCAAACCATTTTCCTTTAACAATATCTGATTCAGCACCTTTTGCAATGAGATTATCTGGAAGTTTAATTTTATTATCAATATCTTTAACCCATGGAACATCAACTTCATCAGTTCTATACCTTTGTATAATATGAGTATCTTCAATATTCATAAATCCAAAGTATTTACTTCTTAACAAGCCAAGCCATGCAATCATTGCACCATTATCTCCACAGAATTTCATATCAGGCATGTAAAATTTAGCATAATGATTTTCAGCCATAGTATTTAACATCTCCCTTAAATGAGAATTTGCTGCAACACCACCACATAATAATACTTCATCTCTTTCAGTATGTGATAATGCTCTTTCTGTAACTTCTACAAGCATTGAAAATGCAGTTTCTTGTAATGAATAACAAACATCTTCTATTGCTGCACCATTTTTATATGCACGTAATGCTGCACTAAGAAGACCAGAAAATGAAAAGTCCATACCTTTAACTACATAAGGAAGTTCTATATATGAACCTTTTTTTGCAAGTTTTTCAATAACAGGACCTCCAGGATGACCAAGACCAGTTTCACGGCCAAAATGATCAAGACAATTACCTACAGCAATATCTAATGTTTCACCAAATATTCTGTATCTACCAGACTCATATGCTATAACCTGACTATTTCCACCGCTAACATATAATGTCACAGGATTTACAGCTCCTGTTGTTAATTTACCAATTTCAACATGTCCAATACAATGATTTACACCAATAATTGGTTTATTAATTGATAATGCTAAGGTTCTTGCAGAAGTTGCAACAATCCTTAAAGCAGGACCTAAACCAGGACCTTGAGAAAATGATACTAAATCAATATCATCAAAATTCAAATTTGCTTCATTTAAAGCTTGAGTTATAAGTTTAGGAATCCATTTAGCATGATGTTCAGCAGCTTCACGTGGATGTATACCTCCTTTTTCTGGATACAATTGATTTCCACAAATAGCTAAAATATTACCATCACTATCAACTATACCTACACCTGTTTTTTCTGCAGTTCCTTCAATTCCTAATGAGATCAATAATAATTCTCCTATAAATTATTTTAAATAAATAAATACCATGTTTAAATTAAATTTCTAAAAAAATCTTAATACTTAAATTAAATATTCTTAAAAAAACTTAATAATAGATAATAAATTAAAGAAAATACCTTTTTTAGAAACATAATTTGTAAATATCAAATAAATTTCAAATATAAAATCAAAGTAAATTAAGTTATATAAATTCTTCTTTATTAAATTTAAAATCTTAAATAGCTAAATTAAATAAAATTTAGATATATAGAAAATAGATTATTAAAAGATAATAATTAAACAAGTTAATAAACTTTAATAAACATAATAACAATTATAATTATATATAGTTTTTATAATATAAAAAAATTTTTTAAAAAACTAATTTAAGGGATAAAATGATAGATGGTCTTAAAACTTATGGAAAAGAAGATATAAACAAAAAATTAGAAGGAAAAAATCCAGTTTTTATTTGTACAATTGCAACAACTGATACTTCTAAAATACATGGAATAAGTGGAGCAGGTGCAAGTGAAGAACTTAATATGTATACTCCAGCAGCAGATGTAGAAATCATGAAATATGGAAAACCTCATTGTATGAAAGAAATTCCAGAAACAGTATCTGAGGGAGATTCAGCACCAACACCATCAATGTTAACAAAATCTTGTCTTGATCTAACTGGAACTGATTTAAAAGTAGTAGATGCAGGTTGTGAAATAAGACCAGATTTAGATTGTTATACACTTAGTGATTCATATGGTAAAGATATAAGTACAGGAAAAGGAGTAGATAATCCTCGTGAAATATACGAACAAGGATTAAAAATTGGTAAAGAATTAAGTAAAGAATATGATTATCTTGTAATAGGAGAAAGTATTGCTGCAGGAACTACAACTGCATTAGGTATTCTTAAAGCATTAGGTTATGATGCTGAATTTAAAGTAAGTGGAAGTATGCCTTATAATCCACATGAATTAAAATTAGAAACTGTTAATAAAGGTCTTAAAAATGCAAATATTACTCCTGGAAAAGTAGATGTATTTGATGCAATAGCTGCAGTAGGAGATCCAATGATGCCAGCAGTAGCAGGTATGACAATAGGTAGTGATGTTCCTGTAGTACTTGCAAGTGGAACTCAGATGGCAGGAGTATGTGCTGTAATAAAAGCTATTAAACCTGATTTTGATTTTACAAACATCACAATTGCAACTACAGTCTATGTTGCAAATGATGAAACAGCTGATATTTTCTATATTACAAAACAAATTAGTGATGATATTGTAATAAATGTTGTAGATCCTAAATTTGAAACAACAAATCATGGTGGTCTTAAAAATTATTTAACTGGATTTGTAAAAGAAGGTGCTGGTGCTGGTGGAGCAATGTATATGTCATTAATGGAAGGTAAAAATATTAATGAAATACTTAATGCAATTGTTAAAACATGTAGTTAATATTTTAACTATTTTTAACTAATAAAAATATTATTATAATAACTAAAAAATAGCTATATTATAGTTTATTATAATAATTAAAAACACAATTTTTAAATTTTTTTAACTAATAACTTTATTGAAATTCTTAAAATTTTTAGAATAAACTTTCTTAAAATTGATTCTTAATATTAACAATTTTGAATTTTTATAAAAAATAGTTTTTAGCAGCTTAATTTTAAAAAAACTTTCTTAAATTTAATTTCTAAGTATAAATATCCATTATACCATTATAAAAAAGGATTTTAAATAAATTTTTTAATAAGTATTAAAAATAATAATAATAATTAATAAAAAATTGCTAATTTTAAAAATAAAAACTCAATACATTATTAAAAAATAATTAAAAAAAGAAATCATATTAAAATTTAGTTTTAATATGATAAGAAGTACTTAATAAATCTTATAACTATCTAATATTATAAACTAAACCAGTTGCTCTACTATTAATCATAGTAATATATGGTTGAATAATAAAAGAAAATGCTAATAAAAGAATGATTAAAATACTTACTGCAATAACACTTCCTGGATTAAATATTCCTCCTAAAGAGGATATACCTAAACATACTGCTAATAATATTAATAAAACTGCACAGAATATTCCAATAATAACAGAATCTAAAACAATTAAACCAAGATAAAACCCTAAATATCTAAGTACACCAATAGATTTAAATACATTAAATACTTCTTCAAAATCAAATGCAGATCTAAGAGAATCATCATTTACAGACATATGAGCAATTGCAACCATTGAAAGCATATCAAATATAATAAATGTAATAATTGCTGCTATAATTATAGCAAAATTATATCTAAATGCAAGTATAGTTAATATAATTGGAATAATATTATATACAATTTTAGTAACTATAACTTTAAGTCCATCAATAATCATTTTTTTCCAATTACTAAAATCTGGCAATGGTTCATTACCATTAATCATACCATGAGTTGCAGTTTGAATTACTCTATATGAATATCCTTCTAACATAATAGCAGGTATTATTAAAAATCCAAATAAACCCATTACACCCATTATTACAAGGTTTTTAACATCTTTAACCCCATATTCTAATGAATCTTTATAAATATCTAATATCATAAAAAATTACTCCCCATTATTCTCATCTAATATGAAAACATCTTCAATATGTTCACATTTTAATATTTTAGTTATATTATAAGCAACAAGAAGTGAAGGATTATATCTTCCATTTTCTAGAGCATTAATAGTTTGTCTTGTAACACCTACTTTATCAGCTAGTTCTTGTTGACTTAATCCTAACTCTTTTCTATAAAAACCAATTTTAGTTTTCATTAAGTCACCTAGTAAATAAATTCACTTAAAACTTTATAAGATTTAATAAAATAAATCTCAATACATCAATCATATAATGTAGACTAGAAATATAATTAAATTTTACATAAAATAATTTATTATAAAATATTTTTTAATATCTAATAATTAAAGATAAAAGAATCTTAATATAATAAACTATTTCTTTAATATCTAATAATTAAAGATAAAAGAATCTTAATATAATAATTAAATAAAAATTTATGTAAAATATATATTACATGTAAGAAATATATTACATCTAATATATAAATATATCTAAAAAATCTATAAAATAATTAAAAAATTTGAAACTTTTAATATTAAACCTTAATTTAAGTACATTCTAATTAATAAAGAATAATAAATTAACTAAAAATAAAAAAAATAGAAATACTGTAATTATAAAACTACAGTAAATAATAAAATTAATGCACCTACAATCCAACAGTAGTATGCAAAGATATCTAAACTTCTTTCTTCAATAAGTTTAAGTAAAACTTTAATAGCAAATAAACCAGAGATTACAGCTGCTAAAAATCCCAATAAATATGGTATGAAGTTTACTGCAAGACCAGAACCAATATTTCCACCTTGAACAATAGTTGCACCTAAAATTGCAGGAATAGAAAGAATGAAACTGAATTTAGCAGCAAACTCTTTATCTAATCCTCCAAGTAAACCACAAGCAATAGTAGTACCAGATCTAGAAAGACCAGGTAAAATAGCACATGCTTGACCAATACCCATAAATATTGTTTCTTTTAATGAGATATCATCAAGATTTTTATCTCCAACATTATATCTTTGTGAGAAGTATAATAAACAACCTGTAATAAGTAAGAAAAATGCAGGTATAGAAACACCAGTAAATAATGCTTCAACAGTATCATTAAATAGAATACCAACAATACCAACAGGTATAGTTGCAACAATAGTGTACCATACTAATTTTTTATAAGGATCTTCTTTAATACCATTAATAAAGTTTCCTCTAAAAATATCAGCAATACTTTTAAAGAATGCAATAATCATATTAATAATATCTGGTAAAAAGAAACCAACAACAGCAACTAATGTTCCTAAATGTAAAAATACATCAAATGCTAAATTATTTTGATTTAAACCAAAGAAAGTTTGTGCAAAAACTAAGTGAGCTGAACTACTTACAGGTAAAAACTCAGTTAATCCTTGAACAATACCAATAACAATCGCTGATAATATATCCATCATATAAACACCTAAAGTAATATAAATATTACTAAATAGTTAGTTTATTCTACTGGGAATAACCAACCATATTTATCTTCTGTTTTTCCTTTAATGACATCAAAGAAAGCATCTTGAATTTCTTTAGTTATAGGTCCACGTCTACCTTCACCAATAACACGATGATCCATTGAACGAATTGGAGTAACTTCAGCAGCAGAACCTGCAAAGAATTCTTCATCAGCAATATATAAGAAATCTCTTGGTAATGGTTGTTCAATAACTTCATAACCTAAATCTGTAGCTAATTTAATAATACTATCTCTTGTAATACCTTCAAGAATAGAACTTGCTAAAACAGGAGTATATATTTTACCATCTTTAATTAAGAAGATATTTTCTCCAGGACCTTCTGCAATATGACCATTTACATCTAATAATAAAGCTTCATCAAAACCATTATCTTGAGCTTCAAGATTTGCAAGTTGAGAATTCATATAGTTAGCTGCAGCTTTAGCAAGAAGAGGGAAAGTTCCTTCAGCAGGTTTTCTCCATGAAGAAACACCAATATTTACACCATTTGCTAAAGCATCTTCACCTAAATATGCTCCCCATTCCCAAACAGCTATAGTAACACAAACTGGACAATTTACAGGTGAAACACCTAATTCTTTATATCCCCTATAAACAATAGGACGAATATAACAATCAGTTAAATTGTTTTCTTTAATTGTATCTTTAATTGCTTCACATATTTGATCTTCTGTAAATGGAATTTCCATTTTATAGATTTTTGCTGAATTAAACAATCTGTGAACATGATCTTTCAATCTAAAGATATTTGATTTACCATCAATTTCATATGCTCTTATACCTTCAAATACACTTGACCCATAGTGCATAGCATGAGATAAGACATGAACTTGAGCATCTTTCCAGTCAACAAATTCTCCGTCCATCCAAATTTTTCCAGACTCTTCATTAAATGCCATTATATCATTTCCATAATTTTCTACTAATAAATTCTTAGATAAAATTTAAGAAATATAAATATATTAATATTTATACATAAATTGTTAAATAAAATTTATATTATACAATATATATCTAATTTATAATATTTATATATTAAATTAAATAAAATAATATACCTATTTAAATAAAAAATAAGTCTTTAAAAATCTATTTAATTAAATAAATTAAATTAATTTATTAAATTATAAGTTTTAAAAGAAGATAATTTTTATCTTAAATTTAAAGTATCCATATAATAAAATCTAAATTAAGGATTTTATTAAATAAGAAATCTCTTGAAATCTAATTTTTTATATATTATTTATAATTAAAATTTAAGAAAATTTTTTTAAAAATTAGTAAAATTCAATGCCTAAAAAATAAAATTTTAATAAATTTAAGATAAAATCTTAAAAAACCATAAAGTTTATATAATATGAATAATAAATAATTGAATGTTGTTACATTGGTTCCGTGGTCTAGGGGTATGATACCTCGCTTACAACGAGGGGATCACGAGTTCAAATCTCGTCGGAACCACTATTTTTATTTTATTTTATTAAATTCTTATTTTTACATATAAACTTTATCAATATTTTAGTTATATTGCAATTCTATTTTTTATAATTAAAATTTAAATTTAAGAAAATTTTTTAAAAATTAGAAGACTTTAATATTTTATTAAATTTTTAAATTATAAGTAATTATATTCAATATATTAAAAATTAATACTATTTTTAAATAAATTTAAAGGCTAAAAACATGAATAAAATTCAATAGAAAATAACTTAAAAATAATTTGTTTAAACAAGACTAAATTAGTACCCTAAACTATAGTTAACATGTGTTTAACTTATAAAATAAGTAATTAAAGATGCTTTTAAAAAAATAAGTAAATTATAAAAAAAATTATAAGAATAATATTAAGATAATAAGTATTATCAATGATATAAAGAATACAGAAGTTCCTTTAACTAAAACTACAGTTCCATCTTTATCAGTATACCATACTAAACCATAAGATAATATTAATGAAAATATCATTTCAAATAATCCAATAATTCCACTAGATATTCCTCCAATAAAAGTAAATGTCAATGCAATTAAATATGAAACAATAACTACAATTAATATTAAAACTATAGGATTTCTAACAATTGAAATTAAATCAATATTACGTGATTTATTATTTTTTTCTGGACTTGTATTAGACTTAGAAAGATTTGCAATCCTTGGACTAGTTTTCTTAATAGGTTTAGGTTCAGGTTTAACCTTATTATCTTTCTTAGAATTCTTATTTTTCCTAGTAAAAAATGAAAATTTTGATTTTTCATTTTTATTATTAGAATTAGATGAGGTTTTATAAAGATTAGCTCCATTAGAATAATTATTTGAGCTTGAATTAATACTTGGATTATAATTTGAAATAGCTAGATTCTCATAGTATTCATCATCATAAGGCTCATCATAGTCATATCCTTTATATTCTGGATACTCTGTAATATCATCTACATCAGGATAATCATTATAATATTCATCATAAGGCTCATAATAAGAGCTTTCATCACTTTCATTATAAGAATCTAAATTCTCATTATCCTCTGAATCCTGATTTTTCATTTGAATACTATTTTTTTCTGAATATTTTTTAGCTAAACTTATTAAGTTATCCCTATCAACTAGTTTTATATTTTTACGAGATGCATAATTTCTAGCTTGTGGTGAAAATGTAGAACTAGTTACAACAGCTACTTTAGAAGCTTTAAGAGTTCTACCTACCATTTCCATTTCTTTAAGAATATCAATTCCTACTTCCCATTCTTTATCATAATTTTTACAAGCTACAACTACGCCAAAATCACCCATTTGTGTTGGAAGAACCGCATATATATCAATAGTAGTTTGAGATGTTTTAAAGTTTTTATAAACTTTAAATCCAGAGTCTTCCATAACTTTAGCAATGAAATTAATTAATTGTGGCTTTTGCACATTTTCACCTAGATAAAAAAATTTTAAATTATTAATACTATTATAAAATTTTGTTTTAAATATTAATATATCTTTTGGAAAGAAAAAGATATAAAAATTAAACCTATTGAAAACTTTATTTTTATTTAAAAATTTAATTTATAAAACTTATTTATTCTTAATCTAAAATAATAAATAAAATAATAAATTTAAGTGTTTAAAGAATTACCAATTAATTTAAAATAAACAATATAATTTAAATTATTCCAAGAAAATCAATAAATAAAATAATAAATAAAAAATCTTTTTAATAGGAAATAATCTATTTTTATATATGAAAGAAATTTTATTATGTAATGATGATGGTGTAAAATCAAGTGGTATACTTGCAGCAAATGAAGCTGTAAAAGACCTAGGAAATACAACAATAGTTGCTCCTTCAGTTCAACAAAGTGGTATTGGTCATGCATTAACCTTATTTGAACCAATTAGAATAAATAAAGAAAAATTAATAAATGGTAAAATAGGATACTCTGTAAGTGGAACACCAACAGATTCATTAATTGTTGGAGTATTTGAAATATTAAATAAAAAACCAGATCTTGTAATATCCGGAATAAATATAGGTTATAATTTAGGAAAAGCCGAACTTACAACATCTGGAACATTAGGTGCTGCTATAGAATCTGCATCATATGGTATACCAACTATTGCAGTATCACAAGCTGTAACTAATGAATCTACAAAATTTGAAAATGGACATGTTAATATTAACTTTGATTTTACTATAAAAATATTAAGAAAACTTAGTAAATATGTATTAAACAATGGTCTTCCAGATGGAGTAGACTTAATAAATCTTAATGTTCCAAGTAATCCTAAGTCAGATGAAGTAAAAATTGCAAGATTAACTGAAAGAATGTTTATACCAGAAGTAGAAACAAGATATGATCCTCGTGGTAAACCTTATTATTGGATTGATGGAATAGTAACTGATAATGATGAAAAAGGTACAGACGGATATTATGTTAAGAATAAAAACATTACAACAATAACTCCTGTAAGTATTGATTTAACAGGTAATTTAAATAAAACAGAAGAATGGTTTAAAGATTTTTAAACAATCATTAAACTATTTAATATTTAAAAGTATATAAAACTAGAAAAAATAGTTAAAAATCTAAAAACAGATAAAACTAAAAAAAATACTAAAAAAAATCCAAACAAAACACTAAAAACAGATAAAATTTATAATAATAAAAAAATTAAAAAAATTTATTGAATGTTAAGCTCTTTTAATATTTTAGCTCTCTCATTTTTTAATTCTTGTAATTTTTTAGGATCTGCATTACCTTTTTTCTCTAAAATAGCAATAGTGTTTGAAATTGCTTGTAAATTAGTTTCTAACATATTAACAGCCATAATAATAACTCTCCTTAATTAAATTATAATTAGTAAAAACTCTAAGTTTTATCATATATAAAATTTATTGAAACTAAAAAATATATAAATAAAAGAATAAATAAAAATAATTAATTATATCTTATCTGAGGTAAAAAATATGATAAATAAAAATCCAGAAGTAAATGAATCATTAGAACAATTTAAAGGAAAAAATGTTACTGTAATTCTTAAAAATGACGAAGAACATACCGGAAGATTAATTGCTATTGATAACTTTATAAACACTGTTTTAGAAAAAGAAGATGGAAATTTAGATGTTATTAAAGGAGGAAAAATATTAATTATCTCAATTAACAACTAAACTTCTTTTTTTATACATTTATAATTAAATGCTTTTAATAAATATAAATTTATAATATTTTTAATATAATTTATATTAAATTTAAATAAATCTTATTTTTCAAAAAGAATTGATAAATACAGGATTTTAATAATTATATTCCAAGTAATTAATAAAATCAAATATTACTTTTTTAATAAGACAATTATTAATTAAGTTCTACTTCAACACCTAAGATCTCTTTTTTACCATTGTAAATATCATGTGCTATTTGTACAGCACCTATTGCACCTGAATCTGCTGATATAACTTTAATAGGATACTTATTTTTTAAATATTTATTTAATTCTTTTTCAAAATCAAATGGTTTTTTCATTGAACCTAAAGATCCTGTAAGAACAATACCCTCAATATCTTCATTAGCAACAGTTATAAGACCACCAATTTCCATTGCAATAGTCATAATCATTGAATTTATTGCAAGTATTGCTTTTTTATCACCTTTCTCATATCTTGATAAAAGTTCATCTTTCATGAAAGCAACTTTTGTATCAATACCTGCAATTTTTACAGCACCTGCATGTGAAAAACATTCATTAGCAGTTCTTTTACCTTCATCAATATCTCTAATCATTTCAAGATCAATTGGTCCATGAACAAAACCCATTGCACCAAGACATGCATCTATTGCTCCTCTAATTTTACCATTTTCAATTAAAATATTTACACTATTAGAACTTAAATCACCTACTATAAGATTATTCCAATTAGTTTCCTTAACTGCATTATATGCAATTGAAATCTTTTCAGGACTTGCAAGATGAGAGTATGCTGCTGTAAAAAGTTCATCAAGAGAAGTGGAATTTTTATGTAATCCTGGAATAAGAACTGCTGGAATATTAGAGTTTTCAATCTCAGAATATACTGATGTTCCTCCACCAGTAACCTTACCTGCACCATTAATTGACAATATTCCCCTATTTTCAACTTTATCCATAGGAAGAATTTTATTTATTCCATCCCCCATTGCATAAGTTACTGCCATAAGTTTAACATCATCTAAATTACAACGTTTTGACAATTCTTCAATAGCACTAACTTTACCTTTTTTTGTATCTTCACGAGATAATTTAAATATATCTAAAATTTCACCATTATCATCTGATATTGCAAAACTAATACCAGTAGTTCCGTGATCCATTCCTATAAATACCATAATTTCATCCTAAATATTAAATAAGATTGTTGAAAAACTATTTTATTTAAAGTTTTAATTTTCTAGAAAAACTATAATTTTTAAATTAATTAATTGATTTCAACAAAGTTTATAACTTTATATAATAATTTTTAATTAATATTCATATATTTATTTCTAATTTTTACTAAAAATAGTAAACATTTATTAAATATTGTTTATAAATAATAATTTTTATACTATTCAATTTTACTATTGTGATAATATGACAAATCGTCTTGTAAAAAACTTGAAAAGTATGGACTCTAAAGAGCTTGTTAAAAATGCAACACTCATTTTAATAATAATTATTGCAATACAATTTGTACAATTACTTACACAAAGTGGAGTATTAGAACTAAAAGTTATATTCCTTACATTAGCACAAATAATTGCAGTTATAATTTCATTAACAGGTTCCGTACTTCCAGTTGGAAAACAAAGATTAATATTATATGTAATTTCTGCAATATTCACATTTATTTCATTTAATCCATTTGCTATTATTATTGGAATTTTCTATTTATATGCAGCATATAAAGTTAATCAAGAGATAAATAATTAATATTTACCAATCATTATTAATTATAAAATAAATTTATTATAATTTTTAATTAAACAAAGAATTTTTAAAATTTTAAATAAGAATTTTAAAGATTTCAAACTATATACTATTTTTAAAAAGTAGCATCTACTACTAAGGTTGAACCAATTCTAAAATATATACTGTTTTTTAAATATTTAATAAAGATTTTATTAAAAAAAGATTATATTTAAAGATTTAACTAGATAATTACAAATTAAACAAAGAATAATTAATCTTAAAATTTAGAAAATCTTAATATAATTAAATCTATTAAAAATCAATTTAACTAATTTTAATTTTTTAAATACTTATTTTAAATTTAAATAAAAATTATACTAAATTTAAAGTCTTAAACAATCATAAAATAAAAAATATAACATTCTATCACTTTACTTAATCATGAATATTTCATGAGTAAAAAAAATTAAATATAATTTAGATATTATTTAAAAAAATATAGAAACATATATTAAATATAAGTTAACTCTGAAAATAAAAGATAAAAATATAAATATTATTAAAATATATATAATAAAAAATTCTTTTAAATAGTTAATTATATGATGTGGTAAAATGATTATAGATGATATATTAAAGGCAAATGAAGAATTTACAGAAAATTTTGAAGGAGAAAAATTAAGTCATCTCCCTAATAAAAAATTAGCAATATTAACTTGTATGGATACAAGATTAGTTGACTTCTTAGAACCTGCATTAGGTATTAAAAGAGGAGATGCAAAAATTATTAAAAATGCAGGAAATACCATAGTTGGTGAAGATGCAATAAGATCAATAGCAGCTGCAATATACTCCTTAGGAGCAGAAGAAGTAATGGTAATAGGCCATACTGACTGTGGAATGGCTCATGCAGATGAAGAAAAAATAAAAAACAATATGATTGAAAAAGGAATTTCAGAAGAAGAAATAAATAAAGTTAATTTAAAAGAATGGATTGGTGCAATAGATGATGAAGAATCAAATGTAGTAAAAACTGTTGAAACAATTAAAAATCATCCTCTTATTAGTAATGAAATACCAATTCATGGTTTAATAATTAATATTGAAAATGGAAAATTAAAAGTTTTAGTAGATGGAAGATAATAATCTTTTAAAATTTTTTAAATTTTTTAAAACTTAAAATAAAATAATTTATTTAATTATATTTATATAATTAAAATTTCTCTTTTTAAAAACAGAATAAAAACTAAAAAACAATACAAAAAACAAAAACAACAAAAAACAGTAAAAAATCCAAATAAAACATTAAAAACAGAATAAAAACTAAAAAACAATACAAAAAACAGAATAAAAACTAAAAGTTAAAAAAAGAAAGATGAATAAATCTATTCATCATCTTTTTGTAATCCACAAGCTTTTCTGAGTCTGGTTCCAACTTTTTCAATTTGTTCGTTGTTTTCAGCAGATCTCATTTCTTTTAAGTTTGCGAAACCAGTTTTATATTCATCAGCGAATTCATCTTTAAAGGTACCATCTTGGATTTGTTTTAATACTTCTTTCATACCTTTTTTAGCTTCTTCACCGATAACAGTGTTTCTTCTAGTTAATCCACCGTATTCTGCAGTGTTACTTACATCTTTCCACATACCTTCGAAACCTTTTTGATAAATGATATCTACAATAAGTTTAACTTCGTGACAAGTTTCAAAGTATGCAATTTCAGGTTGGTATCCAGCTTCAACTAAAGTTTGGAAACCAGCGTTAATAAGTTCAGTTAATCCACCACATAAAACTGCTTGTTCACCAAATAAATCAGTTTCAGTTTCTTCTTTGAAAGTAGTTTCAATAACACCAGCTTTAGTAAATCCAGCAGCTTTTGCCATACCTAAAGCTAATTGTAAAGCGTCACCAGTAGCATCTTGTTCTACTGCAACAAGACCAGGGATTCCAAAACCATCAAGGTAAGTTTTTCTTACCATAGAACCAGGTCCTTTAGGTGCAAACATAACAACATTTACATCATCATCTGGTTCAATTAATCCAAAGTGAATATTATAACCGTGAGAGAATGATAAAGTGTTTCCACTTTCTACGTATGGTTTAATTTGTTCATTGTAAACTTTTTCTTGGATTTCATCAGGGATTAAGATGTGGATAATATCTGCTTCTTTAGCAGCATCTTCAATAGTCATTACATTCATACCATCATCTTTAGCTTTTTGCCAAGATTTTCCACCTTTTCTAAGTCCTACAATTACATTTAAACCACTGTCAGCCATGTTTCTAGATTGAGCATGACCTTGACTTCCGTATCCAATAACAGCGATAGTTTTATCTGCAATAACGTCTGTATCAACGTCTTTATCATAATACATTTGCATGTTAATAAACTCCTTTAATGATTTTTAAAAAAGATTATTAGAAAAAATAATTTTTATCTAAATAAATATTATTGTAATAAAACCCATTAAACTAACATTTTGTTACAGTAATATTATTTTATAGTATTATTTTCATTACTTATAAACTTAATCCATATAAATAAATTGAACATACCAATAATAAAATTTAAAAAATTAATCACTTGTAAAGATATGTTAATAAAAGGTTTAAAAAACATAAGTATAAAAACATAATATTAATAAATGTTAATTTTTGAATGAATAATAATTTTATTTAAAAAGAATAAGTAAAAAAAATTAAAATATTATTGTAAATATTTCCAATAATTTTGTAGAAAAAATATTTAAAAAAATACTAAATAAACCACAAAAACAATAAAAAAAATTATACTAAAAAATAGTAAAAACAACCACAAAAAATAGTAAAAAATACTAAAAAATAAAAAAATAAAAGATAAGAATTAATTTTGTTGAATTCCTCTAGATACAGCAGTTGGTCCTGTACGAGCAATCTTTTTAATTCCATATCCTTTAAGTAATCTAATTAATGCATCAATTTTACTTGGAGCACCAGTAATCTCAATTGTTACATTATTATCACAAACATCAATAATTTTACCTCTGAAAATATTGACATATTGCATGATTTCAGATCTAGCTTTCTCATTTTTAGTTTTAACTTTAATTAAACAAAGTTCTCTTTTAACAGATACTCCAGGTTTTAATTCTTTAACTTTAATAACATCAATTAATTTATTTAATTGTTTTTTAACTTGTTCTAAACCTTTTTCATCAGCTTTTACAACGATTACCATTCTAGCTAAAGATTCAACTTCAGATTCACCTACTGTAATACTACTAATGTTAAATCCTCTTCTTGTAAAAAGACTTGTAACTTTTTGTAAAACACCTGGTTTATCTTCAACCAAAGTAGATATTGTATGATTTTCAAGCATTTTAATCCCTCTAATTTTCATAGTCTTTAGCAAGTTCATATTCACCAAGAATTTCTTCAACACCTGCACCTGCAGGAACCATAGGTAAGAATTCATTTTTCTTAATTTCAATATCTAATACAAGAGCCTCATTATCTTTAATAGCTTTTTGTACAGCTTTTTTAGTTTCACCTGGTTGAGTAATTCTTTCAGCATTAATATTGAAACTTTCTGCTAATTTAACAAAGTCTGGAACATTTCCAAGATCAGTTTCTGATAAACGTTCATTATATAATAAACTTTGCCATTGATATACCATACCTAATTTACGATTGTTTAAAATAGTAACAATAACTGGTAAATCATATTCACGAACTGTTGCAAGTTCTTGACAAACCATTAAAAATCCACCATCACCAACAATAGCAAGAACTGGGTCATCTTCACATGCAACTTTTGCACCAATAGCTGCTGGGAAACCAAATCCCATAGTACCAAGACCACCAGAAGATATGAATTTACGTGGTTTATTAACATTGAAATAATGTGCAGCAAACATTTGATGAAGACCAACATCAGTGGTAACAACAGAATCATCAGTTAATGCTTCAGATATTTCTCTAATAACTCTTTGTGGCATTAATGGAACATCATCATAGTTAGTTCTAGGTATTAATTCTTGTTTTTTAAGTTCTAAATCTTTAAACCAATTTATAGCATTAGCATTAGGTTTATATGATTTTAATTCATTATTGAACATTTTTAATATGTTTTTAGCATCTCCAACAATAGGAATATCTACATCAACATTTTTACCAATTTCTGCAGGATCAATATCAATATGTATAACTTTAGTACCATTAGGTAAGAATTGATCTAATCTACCAGTAGTCCTGTCTGAGAATCTAGTACCAATTGCAATTAAAACATCTGCTTTATTAATATTTTTATTAGCAACTAATCTTCCATGCATTCCTAACATTCCAAGAGAATAATCTTCATCTTCAGGAACAGCACCTTTACCCATTAAAGTAGTTACAACAGGTGCTTTAATAGTTTTTGCAAATTTTTGTAATTCACCACCAGCACCAGATATAATTACTCCTCCACCAGCTAATATTATAGGATTTTTAGCTTTAGAAATTAATTTACAAGCAGTTTTAACTTGTTTAATATTTCCTTTAATTGTAGGATTATAACCTGGTGTTTTAATTAATGAAGTACTATATTTATTTAATTCATTTTCTTGCATTTCTTTTGGAATATCAATAAGAACTGGACCTGGACGACCAGTTTTAGCTATATTAAAACTTGATTTAATAATTGATGGAATACTATCAATGTCTTTAATTTGATAATTATGTTTTGTAATAGGCATTGAGATTCCCATAATATCTGCTTCTTGAAATGCATCATTTCCAATTAAATTAGAGGATACTTGACCAGTTAAAGCTATAATTGGAGAAGAATCCATATAAGCATTAGCAATACCTGTAATAAGGTTAGTTGCACCAGGACCTGAAGTAGCTATACAGACACCCACTTTACCAGAAGCCCTAGCATATCCTTCTGCAGCATGTGCAGCACATTGTTCATGACGTACTAATATATGGTTTAAATCATCATCATACAATGAATCATAAAATGGTATAACAGTTCCACCAGGATAACCAAATATAGTATCTACACCTTGTTCTTTTAGAGCTTTTATAATAGCTTCTCCGCCCTTCATTCAATCACCTTTTTTAAATAATTACTAATTCTTATTTATAATATATAATTCATGATAATAATCTTTATAAATTTATATAAAGAAAAATAAAGTATAAAACTTATTTAATTTTAAATATAGGCTTATTTAAAATAAATATTAAATAATTCCTAAAATTTTTATCTAAATTTTTAAAAAGAATTAGTAATACTAATTTACAATTTCATTTATTCATTTACTAAAATACAATAATATTATATTTAAAGATTTATATAAACTTTAATAATTATAATTTATTTAAATCATATTTTTATAAAAGGTGAAATTATGAAAGTTTTAGTAGTTGGTGCAGGTGCTAGAGAAAATGCAATTTGTGATTCATTAAAAGATGATGTAGATTTATATACTTATATTAGTAAAAAAAATCCAGGAATAAGTAAAATTTCTAAATACACTATAGGAGATGAAGGAGATTTAGATAAAGTTGCAGACTTTGCAAAAGAAAATAATATTGAAATTGCAGTTATTGGTCCAGAATCTCCACTTGGAAAAGGTATTGTAGATAAACTTGAGGAAGTTGGAGTAAAATGTGTAGGTCCATGTCAAAGTGCTGCAAGAATTGAAACTGATAAATCATTTATGAGAAATTTATTTGAAAAATATAATATTCCAGGATCTTTAACTTATAAAGTATTTGATAATACTAAAGACCTTAATGAATTCCTTGATTCTTATGATAAACAAGTCGTAGTAAAACCAGTAGGTTTAACTGGAGGAAAAGGAGTAAAAATTGTAGGTGACCACTTAAAAAATAATGAAGAAGCAAAAGAATATGCTTCAGAAGTAATTGATAATGTAATGGGTGGATTTGCACAAGTAATTATTGAAGAACGTGTAATTGGAGAAGAATACACCATTCAAGCTTTCTGTGATGGTGAACATTTAGCACCTATGCCTGCTGCTCAAGATCACCCACATGCATTTGAAGGAGATCAAGGTGCAATTACTGGAGGTATGGGTTCATATTCTGATAAAGGTGGACTCCTACCATTTTTAAGTCAATCAGATTATGATGAATCAGTAGAAATAATGAAAAAAGTTATAAAAGCAATTGCAAAAGAAGCTAAACCTTATAAAGGAATATTATATGGTCAATTCATGTTATCAAATGAAGGACCACGTTTAATTGAATTTAATGCAAGGTTTGGAGATCCTGAAGCAATGAATGTTCTTCCTTTAATGGATACTAAAATGATTGATGTATGTAAAGCTATTGTTGATGGAACTTTAGATAAAGTTGAATTTAAAGACCTTGCTAGTGTATGTAAATATATAGTACCTGATGGATATCCAAATACTAAATATGCTGGAGAAAGCATTGAAGTTGATGAAGATAAAATAAACGAATTAGGAGCTAAAGTATTTTATGCTTCAGTATCAGAAGAAAATGGAGAAATTAAACTTAGTGGTTCTAGAGCTTTAGGAATTGTTGCTCAAGGAGAAAACATATCTGAAGCAGAAAAAATAGCTGAAGAAGCATGTAAATATGTTAAAGGTAATGTTTATCATAGAAGAGATGTAGGTACAGATGCACTTGTAGAAAAACGTGTTAACCACATGAATGAAATTAGAAATAATTAGATTTTATTAAAATCTATATATTTTTCTATGATAAAATTTAATTTTAAATGTTAAAAATTATTTATTTAAATTAAAAATAATTAATTAACTAATTAAGAATAAATAAAGTATTTTAAAATAAATTTTTTTTAAAAATAAAACTAAGTTTATTAGAAAAGCTTTTATAACTATAAAAAACATATATTATTCTTTATTATAATTATTAATTTATTGGAGTAATGACATGAATAGTCTTTTATCAGTATGTGATGTTAAAGATGATGTATTAGATATTATCAAATTAGCTAATGATTTTAAAAATGGTAAAATAGAAAAAGAACCATTAAAAGACCAAAAATTAGCAATGATTTTTCAAAAATCATCAACAAGAACAAGAGTTTCCTTTGAAGTAGGAATGTATGAATTAGGTGGAACAGCACTCTTTTTATCAACAAATGATATACAACTTGGAAGAGGAGAACCTATAAAAGATACAGCAAAAGTATTAAGTAGATTTGTTGATGCAATAATGATAAGAGCTAATAAACATGAAGATGTAGTTGAATTTGCTAAAGAAGCAGATATTCCTGTAATAAATGGTTTAACTGATATCGAACATCCTTGCCAAGCATTTGCTGATATGTTAACAATATATGAGCATAAAGGTGATTTTAATAGAAAATTAACCTTTATTGGTGATGGAAATAATGTTTCTAATTCCCTTTTACTTATATGTGCATGTTTAGGTATGGACTTTGCAATAGCTTGTCCTAAAGGTTATGAACCTAAAGAAGATATTGTAAGAAAAGGAAAAGAAATAGCTAAAAAAACAGGAAGTGAAATCATTATAACTTCTGACCTTAAAATTGCATTGAAAGATGCAGATGCAGTATATACTGATGTATGGGTTAGTATGGGTGATGAAAAAGAAGCTGAAAAAAGAAATAATGATTTTATAAAATATCAAGTTAATAGTAATCTTATGAAATTAGCAAAAGATGATGCAATATTTATGCATTGTTTACCTGCAATAAGAGGTAAAGAAGTTACTAGTGATGTAATTGATGGTGAACAGTCTGTAATATATGATGAAGCTGAAAACAGATTACATGCACAAAAAGCTATATTATATTATTATCTTAAAAAATAAATTAAAATCATCATTCATTACTCTTTTACTCTTTTTTCTAAACACTACTTAAAATTAAAGTCAATAAATATTTATTTAACATATTTAACTAATTTTAAATTTATTATAAAATTTAGGTCATGTTGAAATCTTCTAATTTTCATATAAAATTTAAATTTATTTTAACTATAAATGATTTTTAAAGAGTTAAATATTTAAATAAAATAGGTTTTCAACAGAGCCAAAATTTACAAAATATTTATATACTATCAAATTATTATATTAAAATACTTGCATATACAAGTATTGCATATGCAATAATTGATATTAATAGAATAATATAATATTTAAAATAACTTATAAAAGGAGGCGTAAAATGGTAAATGAAACAGACAATGAAAGAATTAAATTAATTAGAGGAGATCCTAAACGAGCAATAAGAAAGTTAGCATTACCAATGATTTTAAGTATGTTACTTATGAGTTCAAACAATGTTATTGATAGTATATGGGTAGCAGGTTTAGGTTCAAACCCTCTTGCAGCATTAGGTTTTGTAACACCATTATTTTTAATAGTAGTAGGTCTTGGAGTAGGTATTGGTGCAGGTGCAAATTCACTTATTTCAAGATTCATTGGAGCTAAAAAACACGAAAAAGCAAGTAATGCAAGTATTCACTCAATAATTATTGGTATAATCATTACAATACTTTTAACAGTAGCATTAATAATATTTTTAAAACCTATACTTATTGCAATGGGTGCAAAAGAAGTTATTAATTTTGCAATGGAATATGGTATAATAATTGTAATTGGTACTTACTCATTTACACTTCCTGCATTATTTGGTGGTATATTTAGAGGAGAAGGTGATGTTAAAAGATCAACAATACCACTTATAGTAACTGCAGTATTAAATATAATTTTAGATCCAATATTTATTTACATATTAAATTTAGGTGTTGCAGGAGCAGCTATAGCAACAGTATTATCTGGTACAGTAGGACTTATACAATTTTTATATTGGGTTAAAATTAAGAAAGATACTTACTGTTCAATGGAAATGAAATATTATAAAAGAAGTAAAAATATGTATAAAGAGATTCTTCTTGTTGGAATACCAGCAAGTATAGAACAATTAGTAATGTCTATTACTGCAATACTTATTAATGCAATACTTGCAATAGCTGCAGGAACAACTGCAGTAGCAGTATATACAGCAGGTTGGAGATTAGTGCAAATAGGAATAATGCCTGCAATTGGTATTGGAACAGCAGCTATTACTGTAGCAGGTGTTGCATATGGTGAAAGAGACTATGAAAAACTAAATACAACAATAAATTACAGTGCAAAAATTGGATTTATAGCAAGTATAATAATAGCAGCAATATTCTATATATTTTCATACCAATTAGCATATCTCTTCTCATACTCATCATCAAGTGCAAATTTAGCACCATTAATTTCACAATTCTTACAGATTATGGTATTATACATCTTACCAGTACCATTAGGAGTAGTTGCATCAAATGTATTCCAAGCATTAGGTAAAGGAACTCATTCCTTAATATTAACAACTAATAGAAGTTTAATACTTGATGTTATTTTCTGTGCAATTGCAGCATTTGTACTTAGTGCTGGAGCAATAGGAGTTTACTGGGGTATTGTAATAGGAGATATTGTAGGATCTATTATTGCATTTATTGCAATAAAATTATATGTTAAAAGATTATATAAACTTGGAAAATTCAAACAAACACCAGAAAAAGCGAATTAAAATAATATATTAAAACCTTAAAATCCAATATTTATTAAAATTTTTAATTTTAAATTAAATATTAATATTCCAAACATAATCTCATTTGGATTTTTAATTAAACAATACTAATAATAAACCATCTTCAATAAAAAAATAAAAAATAACTTATAACTTATAAGAAAATCAATTATAAGTAATAAGTTATATGTTATAAGTTATAATAAAATTAAGAGGGAAAAAATGGTAAATATAGATAAAAAACTAGAAATTGGAGTACCAGGTATTTTTGATGCTATACATAGAAACCATTCCATATATTTAAAACATGCTTTAAAAGATGAAGATATTAATTTTGGACAATTTCCATATTTAATGTACCTTTACCATGAAGAAAACAAAGATAATACACAAATAAAAATAGCGAAAGTACATGGAGTTACAGAAGGAACTGTTGCAAGAGCATTATTAAAAATGGAAGAAAATGAAATTATTGAAAGAGAAGAAAACAAAGAAAATAGAAGGGAAAAAATAATTAAATTAACTAAAAAAGGAAGAAAAATAGCTAAAAAATTTAGAGATATTGATTATAAATGGGAAGAAGAAATATTAAAATTCTTAAATGAAGATGAAAAAGAAGATTTCAGAGAAAAATTAAAAGAAATAGAATATTGCTCTAGAAAATACAATGAAGAAATAAAGAGATAAACTTGTTAAAATCATTTAATTTTAATATAAATCTACTTCAAATCTAAAAACAAATGTTAAAATTTTAGATAACTTTTCAATGACAAAAATGATTAAAAATAATTAATATTAAAATTTAAATAGTAAAAAACTATCTAAATTTTTAAGATTTCCCTATTAATTTATTTAAATAATGAATTTTACCCAAAATCAATATTAATAACCAAGATATAATACAAGTCAATATTAATTTTAATGTTAAAACTACAGAAGGTTTAATAGCTAAAAGTGGATCTAAGAAATATCCTAATGAAAGAAGTATTATCATATGAGATAAATAAATTCCATAACTACAAGAACTAATAGATAAAATCAGTTCTTTTAATTTAAAACCTTTAATTAAATAATTATTTGATAGAATATTACTTTCATCTATATATCTAAAGAATAACATGACACTAGATACTAATAGTATATTTAAAATACTAAATTGACTTATTGCATTAAACTTATTAAATTGGTTAGTTAATCTTACATTTGTTAATAACACACAAGCATATAATGAAATAATTAAAATTCCAGTTATGAAAACCATTACCCTAGAATTAATTTTAAACTTTTTAAAGAGTTTAAAATTCAAAAAATCCGTATTTACTAAATAGTAACCAAATATAGCAAATATTGAAAAGAACAAATATCTTACCAGATTTATTTGATTATTAAAATTAAATAAATTAACTTCTTTTAATAATATTATTAGTATACTTAAAATTAAAAAACCTTTAAAAGTATTTTTATTATATGAATTTAATTTATTTAAAATAAAAATTATGAGATATACAGTCAAAATCATAGGTACAAACCAAAAATATTTCCAATCCCCAGGTTTTGATGCAAATATTTTATATAGTAAAAGATTTAGGGGCCTGAATTTTTCACATTTGTGATAGCTTTTGTAGGCCTGTTTTTGATGTATCGGAGTTCTGTATGAGTATTGTTCCTAATAATACATATAAATATAGGGTTTTTTCTACTGATTTTGGTGTAAATTTGTGTATTTTTCTCATTTCTAATGAATTTTTAAGTACTTTGAAATAATCTTCGATTTTACCTCTTATTGGTTTGTAATGTTTCCAATTCATGAGTTTACTGATTAATTCTTTTTTTAATCGTTTAAATAATCTTTTATTTTTATTTAATTGATTTTTATTTTTAAATATGTTTAATGAGTAGCT
>NZ_JHWX01000030.1 GCF_000621965.1 Methanobrevibacter wolinii SH | reverse complement strand
ATGTATTATTAGGAACAATACTCATACAGAACTCCGATACATCAAAAACAGGCCTACAAAAGCTATCACAAATGTGAAAAATTCAGGCCCCTAAAGTATATATATTATAGGTTTTTTAAAAATGTGTATATATTGTTAATTGTTTGTTTAAACCCTGTACTTTATTTTAAATATAAAGTATATTTTCAATTGTAAAAATATAATAAACCCATGTTTTTTAATAATTTATAATATTACTTATACACCTTTACTCAGGAGGTTGAAAATATTAAATAAAGGTTTATTTTAATCTTTTAAATATTATAATGATAATAGTTTCTTATCAAATAATAATTCATTATTTATTATAAGATAATAGTATAGTAATTCTGGCTCTTTTTCAGATTTACAGGAACTTATTGATACTAAACTAATGTTAATAAAGATTATATAAACTCTAATTCAAGTAAAGGTATGTAATTAATAATGATATTATCTTAAATGGTAATAAACATATTAATGAAGTAAATAAATCATCCATATTTATTATAAACAATAATGCAAGTTTTATAATAAATAATTTAACATTAAATATGGTAATAGTTCAACTGTAGTGGTGCAATTAATTTAAAGGGAAATATGCTTATAAACATTGTATAATTACTAATTATTCATCTAATGTTTATGGCTCTGTAATATCTTTTAAAGATAAAGTTACTAATTTAAAATTTTTGATTTAAAATATTATAATGCTTATAGATTTAATGATAATTTAAAGTAATTAATTCAATTTTTAAATCAAATTATACACCATATAAAGGTGGTGTATCTTAGTAATAATGATATTTATATCAAATATTGCTATAGATAATGGTGGTGCTATAAATTCTAAAAGAATATTATTGTTAATAAGTGTGAATTTATTAAGTTTTGATGGTTCAATTTATAGTTTTAACACTAGTAGTATAAATTACCGATTTATAAACAGTTCTGCAGATTTAAAAACTGCAAAATATACTTAAAATATTTACATTGAAAATTCTGCTTTTATTAATAATAGAAAATTTTAGATGTTGCAGTTTCTAGTCCATATTCTAGGATTAATAATAGTAATTTCATTAATAATACTGTAAAATCTTAAGATGGTGCAGTTTTAAGATTTAATGCTACTATTATTAATTCTAACTTTAAAAATATTGCAAATAATTATGGTAGAGCTATTGGCAGTTAATAATCTATAAATCAAATCTAGATTTAAAAACAATTAAGGTAATACAAGAATAATTAATTTCATATTAAAAACGATATAGGAAAATATCATAGTGTTGAATTATATCTAATAATAATAATTCCATTATTAACGATTTTATAAACTTAAATAATAATGGATTTATGGTACCGAACCATATGCCCATAAATTATTAGATAATGGTAGTTATAATATATTTAATTTTAAATCTATTATAAAACTTAGTTAATAATCAAAATCTTATTTATTTAAGATTAGTTGCTTTGATAATTTAACTATCTACCTTAAAGTTCAAAAAAAATTAGTTTAACATTTTAAATAATAAAACATTATTTTATCATTTGTTTACCAAATTGTGATTATGTTTTAAAGAACATATTATTAAAGATAAATATGATTGATTTAGGATTCATAGAACTAGACATATTTCCTAATAATAATGTTAAATCTATGTGGACCTATAATTTACCATTAGATTAATAAGATGGCTGAATTTACAGTTTTCTTTAAAACTACTTTATTGATATTACTAATTTGTAGTAACAGAATCTAATTAAACATAATATTAAATTTAATAATATAACTGAAGTTAGAAATGATACACATCTAAACAATCTTACTTTTTAAAAATTAAATAATATAAAATATTACAATCAAACATATAAAAAATATATTGGAAAATCAATTCCAAGTATTAAAATAGGTTTTACAATTATTATATTTCTAATTGCATTAGTTTCCTTAAATATTTCGTTTAAAAGGAAGTGTAATTATTTTTTAAATAATTACTAAAGATTTAGGGGCCTGAATTTTTGACTTGTTTTTGAGCCCTCATTTTTCTTATTTTTATATTTTTAATTATTGTATATTCTTGTTTTGTAATAATACA
>NZ_JHWX01000029.1 GCF_000621965.1 Methanobrevibacter wolinii SH | reverse complement strand
CTAGCTAGGAGCTATGTTTTTATTAAACAGTCGGGCCCCCCTGGTCACTGAGACCAGCTATTCACATAGCTGGCACCCCTTCTCCCAAAGTTACGGGGCTAATATGCCGATTTCCCTTAGCTAAGTTACCTTAACACGCCTTAGTCTACTCAACTAGGGGCACCTGTGACGGATCTCGGTACGAAATGATACAATACAAAACCAATTCCCTTTTCAAGGTCTCCATGAATCAGCCAAACCATACAAAAAAAGTACAGCTCATCACAACACCACCTGGTTCTCGCTATTACACCTCTCCCCAGGCTTACTTTGCTTAAATAGGACGACAATCCTACAAGGCCTATCTCAAAGAGTCAGAAATCAGCCCAAACGTCACCGTAAATGTACCATGTACAGGAATATTAACCTGTTTCCCTTTCGACCAGCTCGACTTACAACTGGCCTTAGGATCGACTAACCCTTGGCTGACGAACATTGCCAAGGAACCCTAGCCCCTCCGGCGGTAATGATTCACACATTACTTTGCTGCTACTACTACCAGGATCCACATACCTGCAAGGTCCAAAGGAACTTACGCCCCCTCTTCAACCCACAACAGGCCGCCACTCTACACCATTACACAAAAAAATGTGCAGTCCATGGTATCGGTAGTTGGATTAAATCCCGTCCATTTTAGGCGCCTTTGACCTCGATGGGTGATCTGTTACGAACTCGTTAAAGGATGGCTGCTTCTAAGCCCACCTGCCCATTGTCTTGGGCCAAAGACTTCCTTACACTTATCCAACATTTAGGGACCTTAACCACAGTCTAAGTTGTTTCTCTCTTGGAACACAAGTTTACCCCGCATCCCTCAATCCAACCTTCTACGACGGTAGCGAGTTCGGAGTTTTACAGTGCGCCGAGTAGTTTCCCACCCTAAACGCCCAATCAGTGCTCTACCCCGCCACCTATCTCCAGTCAGTCTGGCCTCAGAGCCATTTCGAGTGGAACCAGCTGTCACCGGCTTTGATTGGCCTTTCACCACTATTCCCAAGTCAAAAGAGTGTTTTGCACGACAACAACCCGCCGGACCTCCATCGCTCGTAAGAGCGACTTCATCCTGCCCAGGAATAGATCAACCGGCTTCGGGTTTTACCGCTGTGACTTCAGGCCCTATTAAGACCCTGCCCCTCACACAAAAAAAAGATTCATGCTGCGAGCTAAATCGGCTTCCCTACGACTACGAAGCTAAAAACACTCCTTAGTCTCGCCACAACAGAAAACTCCCTGGCCCGTATTTCAAAACGGACGATACAACACTAGTCCATTCACCTCATACTACAACGTTACCATTGATTCTTTCAGCAAACTTCATTCCTTACATGCCATATCTGGCTATCACTATCTGGTTTCAGGTTCTTTTCACCCCCCTAAGGGGTTCTTTTCAGCATTCCCTCACGGTACTAAATTCGCTATCGGTCTTAAGAAGTATTTAGAATTAGGAGTTGATGCCTCCCAAATTCAAACCCGATTTCCAACGGATCCTACTCTAGAACAAAAAAGCAAAACAATCTTAAAAATGCACATACTCTACGGGGCTATCACCCTCTACGGCGCAACATTCCAAATCAACTTCAACTTAAACACAAATAAGATCATAACTTAAAAGTCTAAAACACCACATCTCCCGCAATTCACAAAGCAGGATTCAGTTTGTCCTACATCGTTTTCGCTCGCCGTTACTAACGATATCGAAATATTTCTTTCTCTTCCTCCGCTTACTAAGATGTTTCAATTCAGCGGGTTCCCAATCCACAAAAAAATGGAATAAACACCCCCCATAAAAGAGGATATTTAGGAAGTCCCATTAGGCAATCCCAGGTTCAAAGGATGTATGCTCCTCGCCCAGGCTTATCGCAGCTAACCACGACCCTCATAGGCAACTTAAGCCAAGCCATCCCCCAGACAGCATAAGTAGCAATATTTTCTAAAAAAGAATAAAACATAATACTAGTTGAACAATTAAATCTAAAAAAACTAAGTCTTAAATCTAATAGACATAAAACATTAAATTAAACAGTAAACTTACTAAAAAAAACATATCATCAAAAAAAAGATTCATCCCCTTATAAAAACATTATAAGAAAAAATAACAAAATCTTCAACAATACATCGTTCTGGTTAATTAATGCCAGTAGGGTTACTAATGCACAGAATCATCACACAACAATCAAAAAATTATATTTCAATCATCATCCAAACAATTCCCTTCACACCACTACACAAACATAAGGTGCTGCACAAATAAA
>NZ_JHWX01000028.1 GCF_000621965.1 Methanobrevibacter wolinii SH | reverse complement strand
GTATTATTAGGAACAATACTCATACAGAACTCCGATACATCAAAAACAGGCCTACAAAAGCTATCACAAATGTGAAAAATTCAGGCCCCTAAATAAATCATATTATTTAAATTTTGAGCTAAAATTAAAATAAATATATAAAAATATTATTAACTTATTATAAAAATCAAAAAATAATTTTAAATAAAAAAAATCATAAAATTATGACATTAAATAAAAAAACAAAGAGTATAATTTAAAAAATAAAATTGAAAATTAAAATTTAAATTAAATTAAGAAAAAAAACACAAAAACACAACACATAATAAAATCTAACCCAAACCAAGAAAAAAACATAAAAACATAATATATAATTATTATTAAAAATAAATTAAAATACAATATAAATTATTATTTATATTGTAAACTTAGTGATTATACTAATATTATATTAAATATTAGAGGATTAAAATGACTGAAAAAACTAATTTAATGTATACAGGAAAAGCTAAAAGTGTTTATGAAACTGATAATGATGATTATGTAATAGTTGAATTTAGAGATGATATGACTGCAGGTGATGGTGCAAGAAAAGAAACCATGGATAAAAAAGGTTATTACAATTCAATTATTACTGCTAAAATATTTGAAGTACTAGAATCACAAGGTATAGATACACAACTTATTGAACTTGAAAAACCAGGAACTCTTATAGTTAAAAAACTTGATATGATTCCTCTTGAAGTTATTGTACGTAATATAGCAACAGGAAGTTTAGTAAGAACATTCCCTATTGAAGATGGAACTAAACTTAATCCACCAATTATACAAACTGATTTTAAAAGTGATAAATTCCATGACCCTGCAATAAATGATTCTATTTCTAAAGCAATTGGTCTTGCAAGTCAAGAAGAACTTGACTTTATTAAAGAAACTGCACTTAAAATAAATGAAATTATGAAAAAAATGTTTTTAGATGTAGGTATCATCTTAGTTGATTTTAAAATAGAATTTGGTAAAGACAAAGAAGGTAAAATAATTCTTGGTGATGAAATTAGTCCAGATAGTTGTAGACTATGGGATAGTAAAACTATGGACATGTTAGATAAAGAATTATTTAGAAAAGGTCAAGATGATAAAGTAATGAGTGCTTATGAAGAAGTTTTCAACAGATTAATCACAGATGAAGACAAAGCAAAATGGAATTTATAAATTATTAGTTTTTAACTTATGAAAATAGAATTTATAATGAGTAATATTCTTATTTAGTTATAAAAATGTTAAATTATATAATTAAAGAATATTAAATCATTATACCTAATTTAAATCTTATAAATAAGATAAAACTTAATTTAATTAATATTATTATATAAAAACTAATTTAAAGCATTATAAAAACTTTAATTAAATTAATATTATTATATAAAATCTAAAATAATAAATCTTTAAAAACAAATAATGAGTGATTAAAATGATATTTGATATTGAAGTTAAAATTTCATTAAAAGATGGAATGTTAAATCCAGAAGCAAAAACAATTGAAAACTCACTTGGTTTACTTGGATATAAAGTAAATAATACAAAAACTCTTAATACAATTACTTTTGATATGGAAGGAGAAGATAGAGAAACCATAAGATCAGAAGTAGATGATATGTGTCAAAGATTACTTTGTAATCCTGTAATCCATAACTATAAAATCACAATTATTCCACGTAATAGTGCATGTGGTGACTGTTAAACTTAAGACTTTAAAAAGTCTTAAAAAATATATTTGAGGGATACTATGAAAATAGGAGTTATAAGATTTCCAGGATCTAATTGTGACAGAGATGTTTATCATGCATTAAAACTTGCTGGAGCAGAGCCATCTTATATTTGGTGGAAAGATGAAGATTTAACAGATTATGATGGAGTAGTAATTCCTGGAGGATTTTCATATGGAGATTATTTACGTGCAGGAGCAATAGCTTCTATTACTCCAGTTATTGATGGAGTAAAAGATCTTGTTAAAGAAGAAAAACCAGTACTTGGAATTTGTAATGGAGCACAAATTTTAGGAGAAATTGGACTTGTTCCTGGAATATTTATTACAAATGAATATCCTAAATTCAATTGTGAAACTACAAATTTAAAAGTTACAACAAATAGAAGCCCTTTTACTTCATATTATAAAAAAGGAGAAATTATAGAAATTCCTATTGCACATGCAGAAGGAAGATTCTATACTGAAGATATTGACTTATTACATGATCAAGATCAAATTCTATTCCAATTTGCAGATGAAAATCCAAATGGTTCTATAGAAAAAATAACAGGTATCTGTGATGAATCAGGCCTTGTTTGTGCAATGATGCCTCATCCAGAAAGAGCTTGTGAAGAAATATTAGGATCTACAGATGGACTTAAAGTCTTTAAAGGAATGATAGATAAATCATAATTTATATTATAATATATTAAAGAATTATAAATTAAAAATAAATTCAATTTATAAAATCTTTTAAAATAATTATAATTTAGATTATAAAAAACATCAAGAATAAATTCAATTTTTAAAGTGATAAAATGGTAGTATACTTAGTAGGAGCAGGACCTGGTGATGTAGATTTAATAACAGTGAAAGCTGTTAAAGTACTTAAAAAAGCAGATGTAGTATTATATGACTACCTTTCCAACAATGAAATATTAGAATATGCACCGGAAAATGCAAAAAAAATTTATGTTGGTAAAAAAGCAGGTTCCCACTACAAAAAACAAAATGAAATCAATGAACTTATTGTTAAAGAAGCACAAGATAAAACAAATAGCAAAAATGGAGAAAATCCAATTGTAGTACGTCTTAAAGGTGGAGATCCATTTGTATTTGGACGTGGTGGAGAAGAAATATTGGAACTTGCAAAAGCAGGAATTGACTTTGAAGTTATTCCTGGAGTTACTTCAGCTATTGGAGCTCCAACATCAATAGGTTTACCTATAACACATAGAGCTGTTTCAACATCATTTACAGTAGTTACTGGTCATGAAGATCCAACAAAACCAAATAAACAAGTTAAATGGGATTATACAGCAGATACTCTTATAATTCTTATGGGAATTGGAAATATAAAAGAAAATACTACTGAGATTATGAAATATCGTGATCCTAAAACACCAGCATGTGTAATAGAAAATGGTACATTATCAAATGAAAGAATAATTTTTGGAACATTAGATAATATTGCTCAAAAAGATATTAATACTCCTGCAATATTAATAATTGGAAATGTAATTGATGTTTTTAAAGATATGAATCATTTAAAAGAATAAAACACTTAAAAAGAAGCTTTTCTAAAAAGAGAGGGATAATATTTTTGGATTACAATTACCATTTCATTTATACCAATTAGGAACTATAATAATTGGAATAATTGCAATTTATGAAATGCATAAAAAGTATGAAAAACATGATATACATTTAGGTGCAGTATTTTTATGGGATTTATTTTGGATAATTGCAATTATCATTACATTCTTAGGTGATTTTACTACATTAATGAGTAATTACATTGGTTTTAAACGTGGTCTTGACTTAGCAATTACTGGTGCTATTGGAATTATTTTATATTTTACATATACAACATTAGAAAGAGTAAAAGATACTGAAGAAAATCTTAAAAAATTAGATAAAATCATTGATGAATTAAATGATAAAAAATCTAAAAACCAAGAATAAATTATAAAAATTATTCCATCTCTTTTTTTACTAAATTTTTATAATTAAAATAAATAATCCCCTTAAAAAATAATATAAACCTAGAAAAAAATAATTATAAACTAATTTTTACAATAATTAAAAAAAAAA
>NZ_JHWX01000027.1 GCF_000621965.1 Methanobrevibacter wolinii SH | reverse complement strand
TTGTTTTTTATTATAATTAGGTTTTAATTGTTTTTAATAATTTTTTTAATTCAATATAACTATTTATTTTTTAAAGGTATCTAAAAATTTTTTATATTTTTAAATACCAATAATTTCTAATGCAAATATTGAAAAATCAATAAGTAAATGTAGGATATATGCAACAAGTAAATTTTTTGTTCTTAAATAGGAATAAGCTAAAAATAATGAACCAAAACCTATAGTAATTAATGAGTAAAATGCATCACCATATGTGCTAGTGTGCATTAATCCAAAAACAATTAAACAAAAGATTGTTCCAATAATTATACTTAAATTTCTATTAGCTGTATATTTATAACTTAAATATAATAATGATATAAAAGGAATAAATCTTAATATTTCTTCCCATAATAATTGTATGAATACAAAGATTAAATCAAATATATTATAATTTAGCCATGAATTATCATAACCACTGATTCCTATATCACCAAGTAAGCTTGATAGAGTTAAAGTTAATATTCCATCACAAATTAAACAAAATAGAATAACCCATATGTCATTAATTTCTGGTTTTTTAAATATTTCTTTCCAATGACCTTTAAAAGCATATAATGGGATTATAATACTAACAAGAACTACAATTATTGTAGATAAATCACTTTCTCCAAATGATGTTGAACATAATAATAATATTATTGATCCAATTATAAGGAGAATCCATTTATTCTTCGATATTTTTGGATTATCCATAAAGAAAGGAAACTCTGTATTTTTCCTTTCTAATCCAATATTTTTTATTTTTTCATAAAACATGTTTCACCATTTGAAATTATAAATTAAATATTGGCAACTAACTTTTTTTTTTAAAAACTATAATAAATTCTTAAAAATACCTTATTTTGTATAAAATCAAGTATTTTATTTAGTTTAGTTTTATTAAAATTTTTTTCTAAAAAAAGATTAAAATTTATATTTATTTAAAAAATTAATAAACAATATTTAATTTATAAAGTATTTTTTTACTATGTAATATATTTTTTACATGGTATAAATATGTATTGATATTATGAATATTTTGATTTAATAAGGATAAAAGAAAGTTTATAAATTGATAAATTACATTTAAAGAATTTTAATTAAAAATAGATTTCTTGAAATTGTACTTTTTTAATAATATAAATGGTATTTTATATTTAATTAAAATTTTACTTAGTTTATATATTTTACTTGTTTTATTTTTTTATTATTAATTCTTAATTTTCTTAGTTTATCTTGCTTTTTTGGTTTATTATTTAATATTTTTTTATTATTTATTTTTTTGATTATTTAAAGATTATTTATATTTAATTAAATGCTTATTTAAGTTTATTAATAAATAGCTTTGTTGAAATCCTCAAAAACTTTTGAATAAATTTTCTTAAAATTGATTTTAAAGCATTAATTATTGTTTAAATTTTTATAAAAAATAGTTTTCAACAAACTCTAATAAATTAAAAAATTTATTAAAATAATTAATTTTATATATTATTAAAAAAATAATATACCTAACGAATGGTAGGTTGTTTTTATGAATACTAAAGAAAAAATTTTTGAAGTTGCTTTAAATCAATTTTCAAAAAAAGGTTATGATTCAGTATCCCTTAGAGAAATTGCAGAAGAAGTAGGAATTAAAAAAAGTTCAATATATAGTCATTATCCATCAAAAGAAGCAATATTAATGGATATATTTGAATACTTCACAAATCTCTTTAAAGAAGATGAATTACTTAATAGTAAAGAGTTCCTACTAAGTAAAGATAATAAAATATTAATTGAAAATCCAGAAATATTTTATCATAAAGGATCTGAAGCTTTTAAAGAATTATTATCTAGTAAAAGAAATTTAAAAATTTGGAAATTAATATTTATACAAATGAATTATAATGAAACTATAAGGTTATTCTTCCAAAATGAAATTCTTGTTAAACCATTAGTTTTTTGGAATGAATTTTTCACTATTTTAAAAGAAAAAGGTATTATACGTAAAGATTCTAATCCAAAATTTTTAGCTAAAGAATATTATAGTTTTCCGATTTATTTATTATTAGAAATCTGTGCAAAATATGATGATATTCCTCAAAGTTCAATAGATAATCTGTTTAAAGAATCAGAAGAACATGCTAAATTTATATTGAACTCTGTTAAGGTGAAGTAAATGGATGAAATAATTTTTCCTTATAAATTAAATGAAGATTATTATATTAAAATAAAAATTTTTTGTGATGAATTCTTAGAATTCTCTAGAAAATTTAATTTTAGAGATGATGAGGAAATATTGGAAGCATTGTGTATTGGAGTTTACTGGTATATTTATGGTACAACTGCAATGGATTTAAATAATAATATTCATAAAGCATTAAGCAATTTATCAGAATATCGTAGGGCATTTCCTGAAGATAAACTTTTTATTGATGAATTAAGAGGTAAACTTTTAACAAAATTTTTATTTAAACCTTTTAAGAAGAATTATAATAATTTAAATAAAGAAAATTTAAATCTACTTATAAATTTTTTAGAAGCAACAGGAGACTATGTAGATCAAATACCTCATTTTAAAAACTTTAGTCATGACTTAGATGATTGTCTTAAAATAACTAAATGGTTTTATGAAAATAGTGGAAAATACCTTGGTGAGTATACTAATAACTTAGAGAAATATCTTAATAATAATAGAGATACTCATTTAATGAAGGAAGATATTATATTTTATCATGGTCATGAACTTGAATATCATTTAAATATGTTAGGTGCAGAAATAATGAATAGAATATTTAAGGATGATTATGATAAAAGAAAAAGAAAAGCATTAATATTGCCATCATGTATGAATTCTAATAATAGTAAATGTAAAGCAAAAAACAGTAGATTAGGTCGTATTTGTTCATTTTGTAATTCTCATTGTAATGTATATAAAATATGTAAAAATAATCCAAACCATGAAGTTTATATAATATCTCATGAATCAACAGCATTTAATGGTGTAAAAAAAGAGGATATGGAAGAATTAAGTATTATTGGTATTACTTGTGTATTAAATCTTATTTCTGGAGGATGGAAATCTAGTAATTTATCAATTCCTCCACAATGTGTATTGTTAGATAATGTAGCTTGTAAAAATCATTGGTTAAAAGAGGATATTTATGCTAAAATAAATAATGAAGAGTTAAAATTAAAACTTTAATAGTTTATATTGTTGTTTTTTTTCTTAAAGATATGATTTACGAATTTAACCATTATTAAATGAATATATTAAATTTGAAGAGGTGGAATTATAATGGCTGAAGAATTATTTGAAACATTTGGGGCAGGTAATATTCCTAAATTAAGAGAAATTATTTCTTCTTTATCTGAGGAAGAACAAGAAGAAATTTTGAATATGTCTACTGAAGAATTTGTAAAATGGGAAAAAGAGCATGGATTAAAAGTTTAATTCAATGAATAAAAGGATTTATATCTTATATTCATTTCAATTAATAATTTTGAATAGTTTAGAATATTTATATTTAATCTTTTGTTAAATTTTTTATTTTCTTTTTTTAAATTAGATAATTCATTTTTTTATTATTTATATATACTATTTTTTATTATCTTATTTTCACTTATCATTACATTATTCTTTCCATTATATTTAAAAATAGTTATATTTCTTATGAATTTCTATTTTCCACTTTTATATATTGAAGAATAAAAAAATATTGAGGTAATTTAATTTGTAAATAATATATTTATTGGAAAATTAAAAACTTAAAAATAAATAATTAAAAATTTAAATAAAATAGAAAATTAGGTTTTAATAAAAATTAAAAGGAGATAAAAAAATTAATAAAAAATATTTATAAATTATCTATATAAAATTTTTCAATCTTATCAAATGGAATGACATCTAGATTATCATATAAATCTACATGTACAGCACCTGGAATAATATATAATTCTTTATTGTCTCCAGATAATTTTTCAAAACAATCTTTACTAAAGTAACATGAATGTGCCTCTTCACCATGTATCATTAAAATTGGACTTTTAATTTCAGATCCGAATCTTAATATTGGAGTGTTGATTAATGATAATGAAGAAGTAATATTCCAACCATCATTAGAATTTAATGAACGTTTATGATAACCACGTTCAGTTTTATAATAATCATGATATTGTTTTACAAAAAGAGGTGCATCTTCAGGTACAGGATCTACAACTCCACCTGCTCTTTTATAAGTACCATTTTTAAAATCTTCAGTTCTTTGATTATTTAACTCCTTTTTCATTTCATATCTTCCATTTTCATCAACAGAATCAAAGTAACCATAAGCTGTTACTCTAGGCATATCATACATTGTTGATGTAACAGTAGCTTTAATTCTAGTATCAATAGCTGCTGCATTAAGAGCCATTCCACCCCAACCACAAATTCCTAAAATTCCAATTCTTTCAGAATCTACATTATCTTGAACAGATAAGAAATCTACAGCTGCTTGGAAATCTTCAGTATTAATATCAATAGATGCTACATAACGTGGATTACCTCCACTTTCTCCAGTAAATGATGGATCAAAAGCAATGGTTAAAAATCCTCTTTCAGCTAATATTTGAGCATATAAACCAGAAGATTGTTCTTTAACAGCACCAAAGGGTCCAGATATTGCAATAGCTGCTAATTTACCTTCATAATTCTTAGGTTCATATAAATCTGCAGCTAAAGTTATACCAAATCTATTTGTAAATGTAACCTTTTTATGATTTACCTTATCACTTTTTGGAAATACTTTATCCCATTCACTTGTTAATTCTAATTTTTTACCCATATTATCACCATAATAAATTTTAAAATATTAAAAATTTTATAAAAAAATACAAATTCAATTAATTTTATAATGTATATAAAAATTTTATTTTATATCTATTTATTTTTAAAAATTCATAAATTTATTTAAAATAAAATTTATAATTTTAATTTTTTGTTAAATATATATTTGTGAATTTAAAATCTTTACAGTTGTAATTGTACTATAATCTTTTTTTTAAAAGTTTCATGACTGTTTCAAGAATTTTAATTTCTTTATCATTCATATAAACACTTTTTAAATTAATTATTTTAAAATTAATTTAAAAAATATAATGACTGACTGGTCAGTATAATACATAATTTAAAAGTTATTATATATAAAGGTTTGTAATAAAAATGACTTTGTTGAAATCCTCAAAAGTTTTATAATAAACTTTCTTAAAAATTGTTTTCAAGTATTAACTAAGCTTGAATTTTTATAAAAAATAGTTTTTAATAGAATCATAAAAATAATATAATTATTTAAAAAATGAGAATACAGTTTTAATTTTTCATTAATATACGATTTAAGAATATATATTAAATTTAAAAAAAATATAATTTTAAGATTAAACTTTAAAATTATAAATTTGGAAGAGTTTTGTAATATTTAAAAAACTATTAAAGGTTTAAATGCTTTGTTGAAATCCTCAAAATCTTTTGAATAAATTTTCTTAAAATTGATTTTCAAACATTAATTATAGTTTAAATTTTTATAAAAAATAGGAATTCAACAAATCGGTTTAAATTCTAATTTATTCTGTTAAATCAATATCCGATACAATATCAATATGATAATTTGGATAAAGTTCTTTGACTTCTTTTTTAAGTATTTCAATACCTTCTTTATGATCAATATCAAAACTCATAACAACATCAAAGCGTATTTCTTTTTTATCAAGATTTACAAAGAATCCATGAACTTGTAGTGCCCAATTATGGTTCATTACTTTTTCCATTATATTATTACGTATATTTCCTATTTCATCATTCTGAGTATTATATGAGTAAACGCCCACACCTGTAAGGATAACTCCCATTTTGTTTAATAATTTTCTTTGTAATCTACGAGTTAATATATCTACTTCTTCAACAGTCATTGTATCAGGTAGTTCAATATGAACTGAAGCATAATTTTTATCAGGTCCATAATTATTTATAAATAAATCATAAGCCCCTCTAACTTCAGGTTCTCCTGTTATTAATTTCTTAATTTTAATTGCAGTCTCTGGATCTGCACGTTTTCCAAGAATATCATTTAAGGTATCAATAATCATTTCAATACCTGCTTTAATAATTACAAGTGAAATAAGTACACCTATATATGCCTCTAATGAAATACCTGTATATATGTAAATAAATGCTGATAAAAGTACTGATAATGATAATACTGCATCAAATGTAGCATCTGCTCCAGATGCTATAAGTGCTCCAGATTTTGCAGTTTCTCCTCTATGTTTTACATATGCACCAAGTACGAGTTTTACTAAAATAGCAACAGCAATAATTACAAGAGTTAATGTACTATAATCTGCTGGTGTTGGTGTAATTATTTTTTTTATAGACTCTACAATAGATGTAATACCTGCATATAATACAATTGCTGCTACAATCATAGCACTTAAATATTCAATTCTTCCATATCCAAGTGGGTGTTCTTTATCTGGTTCTTTAGATGCTAATTTATTTCCGATAATTGTAACTACAGATGATAATGCATCAGATAAATTGTTTACAGCATCAAGTGTTACTGCAATAGAATTTGACATAATCCCTGCCATAGCCTTAAATGCAGCAAGAGCTATATTTACAAGTATTCCTATTACACTTGTTTGTACAATTATTTTATCTCTATTTTCTTTTTGTTTTATATTATTATCAATCATTAAGGTTTTCTCCATTTTTTTAAAATTAAATATTAATAAGTTATACTTTTAAACAAGTTATATAATTTATTTAAATCTATTTATTAATAAATTTATTAACATTGTTGAAATTTATTTTTGATTTAATTGTGTTGATGTTTTTAATTTTTCATTAAATACGAATTTTAATATAAAAAAATTTAGGGGCCTGAATTTTTGACTTGTTTTTGAGCCCTAATTTTTCTTATTTTTATAGTTTTAATTATTGTATATTCTTGTTTTGTAATAATACAATTGGAAAATTAGTAATTTAATAAAAAAAGGTCGTTTAAACCAATAAATTTAAATAATAAGTGCAACAAATATATATTTGGCGAAAAAAATGTTCCACAATCTAAATCTTGATAAAAACGACCCAAATTATATTATGTTGGACAAAATATTTAAAATTATTGGTTCTAGAAAATCAAAACAAATATTTTCATCTAATGGTTTTAAAAACCTTAAAAAATTAGATACAGTAATCAAAACACAATTTATAAGCATGTT
>NZ_JHWX01000026.1 GCF_000621965.1 Methanobrevibacter wolinii SH | reverse complement strand
GTTAAGTGTTTTCAGTATTGGGTGAAAGTGTGTAGTTTTTTATTATCATTATTATCAATATTGATTGTTATTTATTGTTATTTATTGTTTTTTTGTTTTGATTGTTGTTTTTTTTGTGATTCCTTTTTTTTGTTATTTATTGTTATTGTTCGTGTTTATGTTTGTAGGTTTAGCGGTCATAGTGATGGGGTTATACCTGGTCTCGTTTCGATCCCAGAAGTGAAGTCTGTTACGTTTTGTTTAGTACTATGGAGGTATCTATGGGAGTTTCATTTCGCTGCTAGCCTTTTTTTTATCTTGTTTTGTATAACGTTGTTATATTGTTTTTTGTGTTTTTTTTGTTTGGATATTTTGTGTTTTTTAATTAAATAATTTTAATAAAAATTAGTTATATTCCTATATATTCTTTCTTTAATATTATTAAAATAAGGTATTATTATTATTTTAGGTTTTATAATTTTTATTTTAAATAAATAATAAGAATTTTTTATTTAATTATTTTTTAATTTTATTTTTTAATTTTATCATAAAGATATGTATATTTATTTATATTTTATTAATTAATCTATGTTTTATATTGATTTAATATTTTTTTATTAAAATTTTAATTGTAGGAATTTAATCTTAAACTTTTTATCTTATTAAATCATCATTTTTTTTCAAAAAACTTTCTTAACTTTAAACTATGGTATAAATATCATTTATATTATTATAAAAAATAGAATCTTAAAAGTTTTTTTTAGATCATTAAAAATTATTTAAATTTTATTTTTAAATAATTTTTTTTTAGAATTATTGTTTTTTGTGAATTTTAATATTAACTTTTGTATTATTTTTTATGTATTTGTATGATTTTTAATAAATTTTTTAATAATTTTTTATTTTTTTTTAATTGTTTTAAATTCTTTTTTAGGATTGGATTTATATTCTTTTATTTATTTTATTTGTATATTATCTTTGATTTTTTATAAAATGAATATCTTTATTAATTTTATTAAATAAATCTTATTAATATTGTATTTTTCAATATTGTTTATTTTATTATTATTTTTATTTTAAAATTTATATTTCTAGTTTATATTAGTAATTTAAGTATTAAACAAAGAATTATTACTGTTTATGGTAGTAATTCTATTTTTATATACTTAAATATCTATTATTTGGAGATTCACAACTTTTTAATTAAGTTTATATTAATATATTTTTAATTTTTCATATCTATAGTTTTATTTTTATCTATTTTCATTTTAGTTAATTGTATTTTCTTTTAATCTAGTTAAAAGCTTATTAAACTTTTATTATTTTTCATTAATATAATTTAAAGCTTTTTATTTTATTATAAAAGATTTTTATATTAATTTCATAATCTTCATATTTTTGTATCTATTAAATTCATTTCTTAATCTTTATTTTGCATTAATCTCTCTTATTTATTTTATTTTACCTTTTTTATCAATTCTTCTTCCTTTAATTTTTCAATTTTTCTTTATATTTTTCTATTAAAACTTTTTAAAATTTTATTTTTTCTGTTTTATAATTTTTTTCATTTTTTTATAATTTTATATTAAATTTTATAATATTTTTATAAAATAATTTATTTATTTCTAATTTTTTATTTATTATTTAATGTTTTTGTTTAATTTTTAATTGTGTTTAAATCAAAAGCTTTTTATATGAACTTTTTAATAATCATAATTTAGTTATTAAAAATTATTAATCATTTAATTAGGAGGGAGTATATGAACAAATATAGAAAATTATTAAATGAACTTAATATTCATGAAAAATTAAATGATGATGAAATTATTCCAAAATTAGATGATTTTTTAGATAGTAAAATTACTATGATAAAACCAAAAGTTTATAGGTTAGAGAATAAAACTTCAGTTTTAACTTTAAACTTTATTTCAAGAGAATGTAAAGATGAAATTAAACCAACTAATGAAAGTTATGGTAAAGGTTGGATTTTTAATTTCCATGGAGAAAGTCTTTTAGAATATACAACTGTTCCTATTTTAAATTTCTAGGATGCTTTTATATATTTAAAAATTAATTAATATTCGATATATTAATTTTTTAATTTTTTTGTAAATATTCTATTTTTATTAATAAATTATTTTTTTATATTTTCTACTTTTCTATTAATATTCAGTAAAACTTAAATATAACTATAGTTATATTTTATACTGTATTGTTGTTTAGGGCTTTTTTTTTAAAATTTTATCAAATTCTATAAAAATTAGTGAGGATATTTGATGGAAAACGAAACAACATTATTACTTAAAAAAATTGGTATTGATGAAGATCTTAAATTTAATGAGACAATTCCAATTTTAAAAAATTATGTAAATACAAAATTTAAAGAAATTGAAGATGGAATTTATAAATTTGAAGATGAAATATATATTTTAATTATAGATTTCAATAAAAGACAATATTCAAATTTTTTAAAACCAATTGAAGGTTTTGGATTTGAAGGATGGATTTTTGATTTTCAAGGTAATGTTATAAAGGAAATATCCATAGAAAATAAAGAATCTAAAGAAGATAATTATTTAAAAGATATTCGTCCATTATTAGGTACAGCATCTGGAAGTAATTATAAATTTTATTGGGAATATGGAAATCCTGATTTTGAAAGTCAAAATATTATAATTGAAGGTAAAGCAAGTCCATGTAAATATTGTCTTGTTCAGAATTTAATTGTAGATTTATCTTATAATAATATACCTAGTTTTATTATAGATTGTAATGGTAAATTTAATTATCTTAAAGATAATCTTGGTAATAAATATTCTAAAAATATTAGAAAAATACCATTTAATCCATTTAAAAAATTTTTAAGATATTTTGAAGATGATTTTGTTGAAGAAGATAATGTTCATGTTGCACAAAGATTTATTTCTTGGTGTCATCAGAGTTTTAAAAGTTTAGAACCTAAAGAATTAGGTTTAATTTATATTACTCTTATTAAATCTCTTCAGAAATATAAACATCTTAATCTTAATAAACTAAAAGAAGAATTATATCGTGCTGATGGATATAAAGTTATTAAAAAAATGAATGATTTATTTGAAGATGATCCATTTAATGGTGGTGCTACCTTTGATTGGTCATATCTAAATGATTTTTCAGGTAAAGTTAAATTAGTTGATTTAAGTCCATATAGTAAAATTACTCAAAGATTTGTTTATGATGTTATATTAAATGATTTATGGAATTATAAATTAATGGAAGGTTTATGGGAATTCCCTTTTTTTGCAGTATTAGATAATGCAGAAAATATAAATATACGTCAAAATACTATTGCATCTAAAATAATTAAAAAGGGTAATGGATATGGTTGGTCAATGGCATTTATTATTCAAGATGAACTTGAGAAAGCATCTTTAAAAGAGCTTAATAATATTACAGATAGAATATACTTTAGTCCTAGTTCAAATACTTTTAATAAAATATCTGAGAATATTAGTAACTTGGATGATTCTAAGAAAAATTGGAAAGATAAATTGTCAAACCTTAAAGAAAATCAATGCGTATTATGTACTCATAGTTTATTAAATGATGATATTTTACTCTCACCAAAACCTATTGTTGTAGATGTATTTAATTATAAAAAAGATATTTAATTAAAAATTTATATAGAATTTTTTAATTATTATCTTTTAGTAATTTTCATTTTTTTAGGTTTTTTTATTTTTTAATTATTATCTTTTAGTAATTTTCATTTTTTTAGGTTTTTTTATTTTTTAATTATTATCTTTTAGTAATTTTCATATTTTTATTTTTTAATATTTTTTAATATTTTTTAATTTAATTGGATCTTATTTTTTAGGTTTTTTTATTTTTTAATATTTTTTAATTTAATTGGATCTTATTTTTTAGGTTTTTTTTTATTTTTTAATATTTTTTATTTTAATTGGATCTTATTTTTTAGGTTTTTTTATTTTTTAATATTTTTTATTTTAATTGGATCTTATTTTTTAGGTTTTTTTTTATTTTTTAATATTTTTTATTTTAATTGGATCTTATTTTTTAGGTTTTTTTTTATTTTTTAATATTTTTTATTTTAATTGGATCTTATTTTTTAGGTTTTTTTATTTTTTAATATTTTTTATTTTAATTGGATCTTATTTTTTAGGTTTTTTATTTTTTAATTAATCTTATTTTTGTTCATTTTTTTGATTTTGTTTATATTTTCTTTTAATTTTTAATTTAATTAATTATGTATATACTATAAAAAGTAAATAATTTATATTTGAAAATTTATAATAAATTATGGTTATATAAAAATTTTTAATTATTAAGGTGATATTTTTGATTTTATATTTTTCAGGAACTGGAAATAGTAGATTTATTGCAGAAGGTATTGCTAAAAAAATTAATGATAAACTTTTATCATTGACTCCATTAATGAAATCTTCTGATGAGGGAGTTTTACTTGAATCTGATAAACCATTTGTTTTTGTTCTACCTATTTATGCTTGGAGAGTTCCACGTCCTGTTGATGAATTTATTAAAAAATGTACTTTTAAAGGATCTGATGAAGTTTATGTTATAGTGGATTGTGGTGGAACTCCAGGTAATTCTTTAAAATATATTAAAAATTCCTGTAAAAATATTGGTTTAAAACTTAAAGGTTTTGATGCAATTAATATGCCTGCAAATTATATTATGTTATATCCTACTTCACCTGTATCAAACCCTAATGTTCAAAAAGCTTTAAAAATTCAAAAAAATAAAATTGAATCAATTGCCGATGAAATTAAAGAAAATAAAGAATTCTTTAGAAGGCCTAGTTCTTTCAAAGGTAAAATTCAATCTTCTATTGGGAATGTCTTTTTCTATAAAAGTCTTATAGGTACTAAAAACTTTCATGTTAATGATAAATGTATTAAGTGTACAACTTGTGTTGCTAGATGTCCATTAAATAATATTACATTTATTAATAGTGCTCCACAATGGAGTAATAATTGTATGCATTGTACTTCATGTATTAATGGTTGTCCTGTAGAAGCTATTGAATATGGAGATAAAACAGAAATGAGAAATAGATATTATCTTAAACAATCTTATGATGATATTAATTAAATAATATTGTTCTTTATCTTAATTAAAGACTTTTTTCTTAAATATTATTAATCTAGATTAATTTATAGGATTTTAAAATTTTATTATTAAATTATATAAAATCTTTTATTAAATTTAGAATTTAAATAAATATTATATTTCTTAGTTTAATTTTAATATCTTCTTATTTTAATTAAAATTGAATTTTTATATTTTTTCTAGCTTATTAAAAATATATTAATTTTTTAAAATTTATTTATTTTAATTGAAATAAAATGTATTTTTACTTTAATGTTTTTAATAAAACCATTTTTAAATTGAGTATGTGTCCTAATTAGATAATATTTTTCTTATGTTTTGAAATATTGTATTTTAGTAAATAGTTAAAAATATTATTAAATAAATTTAAAAAATAAGTGTCATGTTTTTAAAGTAGTTATTTAGTGATTTTATGGTAAAAAAGATATGTGTATATTGTGGTAAACCTTTTTATAGTAAAGGGCATAATGCTCAAAAGATGCATAAAAAGTGTGCAGAATTAAAACGTAAAGAAGATAATGCTAAACGTATTCGTGAGAAACGTCATATTTTTAAACGTTGGATTGAAGCTTGTGAAATTGATAGAATTCACAATCAAATTGCACCAGAAATGGGTTTTATACAAAATGATTATGATATGAATAATCATTTCCTTGGAGGGAATACTAAATATCTGCAATCACCAACTTTTGGTTATACAAAAGATGGAAAGCTTAAACCAAATAAATTTTCTAATTTACCTCGTGAAAGAGAAAAACAGATTAATAAAATTCATTGTAAAATTAAAAAAGAATTAAATTTTATATTTTGTTCAAATGGTCAACATTCTACTAATTATATTAATCCTTATTATAGTAGATATGAAGATGATTTTGGAAGTATTGGTTATGATGACTTTTAATTTTTAAATATCTTATTTTTATTTATTTTATTTATTCAGCTGTCTTATTTTTATTTTTTTATTTTACTTTTAATTTGTTTTATTTTTTTAAGATTGTTTGAATATATTAAAACTTATTTCAATAATTCCTAAATATATTTATTTTTTGCTCTTTAAATCATATTTAACTGATTAGTTTTCTTAATAATTTTATTTTAACTGTTTAATTTTTTTATTTTTTATTGTATAATAACATAAATATTTATATACTAAAAGCATCTATTATTATTTGTAGAAATATTGTGTTTCTACTATGTTGAAGGTAAAATTTTTTTATGATTTAATTATTATTTATAATGATAATATTGATGATTTAAGAACTCATTCAACATAATTCCTATATTGTTTTTTTATTTAGACATAGTCTATTAACTTATTCAATTATTTCCCACATCTATTTTTTGAATAAGTTTAAAAAAAACACTTATCCTGTATATTTTTATACAGGATATTTTTTATTATCTTATTTTGCTTTTTATTATTTATATTCATTTAATCTTAGTTTAAATCTTTATAATTTTAAATTTATTTAATAAAACTTCTTTTTTGAAAGGTTTTTTAATATTAAAATTTGTGGAAAATTGGATTGAATAAATTTTTTGGTATTTGTTATTTTTTCTATATTAATGTCTGTGGAAAATTAGATTGAATAAAACTTTTAAGTATTAATATATCTAAATATTTTAATATGTATGAAAATTTAATTATAATATTACCTATAATAGGTTTTTTAATAGGAATATTAGTTACAACTATAGGTGGAGGAGGTGGAGGATTATACACTGTAATATTGATTATGTTAGGTGTAGATATCCAAACTGCAGTTGCAACATCACTTGCAACAGTTTTACCTACAACTGTAGTTGGTGCATACAATCATAACAAACAAGGAAATATAGACAAGGAAATGGGTCTTGTTTTAGGTATAAGTGGATTTATAGGAACATTTATTGGGATTTATATATCTAGTTTAATACCAGGAAATATTCTTAAAAAGGCTTTTGGAATATTATTTATAATACTTGCACTTGTAAATTTAAGAAATTTTATAAATGAATTTAAATCTGAAGAAAAAATAGAGAAAAAAACAAAAGTAAGAATTAAAGGATATAAGAAAATATTTATACCACTTTTTGGAATAACTGGTGGAATACTTGCAGGTATTTTTGGTTTAAGTGGTACACCACCAATACAATTAATATTATTATTACTTGGATATACAGCAACAACTATAATTGGTACAACAATTTTTGTTTTAATATTTAATTCAGTTGGTGGAATTTTTGGTTATGGTTTTCTTGGAAGAGTAAATATTACACTTGTACTTTTATTATGTTCTGGTACTATTATTGGTGCAATAATTGGTCCTAAAATAGTTGAAAAAACTAATGAAGAAATACTTGAAATAGTTATACCTATTATAATTATAGGAATCAATATGATATTTGCTATTCAAATGTTATTATAAAGGATATTTATTAATAATTTATACTAAATTCTATTTAATTTCCATAATAAAACATCTAATAAAATATTTTTTTATTTTAATTAATTTACTCTTAATTTTCTATTTTTTCAAATCATATATTTATTTTATTATGTTTTTTGAATTCTATTTAATTTTTCATGATTTTATATTAAAATACTATAATTTTTTAAATTTTAAAGTTCAAAATATATATGGTATTTTTTAATACTTTTTGTAAAACTTTTTAAGATAGGTTTTTTTATGAATAAAAATGAGGATAAAAATGAATGGGGTAGTAATCTTTCATTTCTTTTAGCGATGATTGGTTCTGCTGTCGGTTTAGGAAATATTTGGAGATATCCTTATGTTCTTTACAGTAATGGTGGAGGAGCATTTTATATTCCATATATTGTTGCTATTCTAATTATGGGTATTCCATTTTTAATCTTAGAATATAGTGTAGGATATAATTTCAAATCTTCATTTCCTAAGGCAATACGTAAGATAAATAGTAAATTTGAATTTTTAGGTTGGCTTATTCCTGTTTCTGTATTTTTGATTATGATTTATTATTCATGTATTTTAGGATGGGATGGTTTATATGTAATTTTTAGTTTCTTTAAATCTTGGGGAACAAATCCTAATACTTATTTTACAACAACATTATTACAATCAACGAGTTCAACATCTGGTTTAAGTGTATTTATTCCTATAATTGCTATTGCAATATTAGTGGGTTGGCTTATTGTATGGTATGTTTCCCATAGGGATTTAGAAAAAGGTTTAGGGAGATTAAGTAAAATTCTTGTACCATTACTTTTTGGTATAATGGTACTTATTGTAATATTCTCTTTAACATTACCTGGAGCAGGTATTGGTTTAAAAGAATTATTTGCTCCTGATTGGAGTTTACTATTAAACTTTAATATTTGGATGGCTGCATTTGGACAAATTATTTTTTCACTTAGTTTAGGTATGAGTATTGCATTTACTTATGCAAGTTATACTAAAGATGATAGTGATCTTGTATCAAATACTCTATGGGTTGTAATTGCAAATTGTGGTTTTGAAAACTTCTGTGCATTAGGTGTATTTTCTATTTTAGGTTATATGTCTTTAAGAAGTGGTGTTGCAGTTAATCAATTAGTACAACAAGGTACTGGGCTTGTATTTATTGCATATCCTACTGTATTTAATGTACTTGGTAACTGGGCTTATATTTTAGGTCCTGCATTCTTCTTTACAGTATATATTGCAGGTTTAACAAGTATACTTTCTACTATTGAACCATTATCATTTGGTATTCAAAATAAATTTGCATGGAGTCGTAATAAAACAATGACTGTTTTATGTCTTATTGGTGCAGTTGTATCAATGATTTATGCTACTGGTATGGGTGGAACATTACTTGGATTTGTTGATGCCTATATTAATCAGATAGCTATTTTAATAGGTGTATTCTTTGAATGTATTGTATTTGCATGGATATTTAAATGTGAAAATGTCATACCAAAACTTAATAAGAATAGTAAAAGTATAAAATTAGGTAAATGGTGGATTTTCATTGTTAAATATCTTTTACCAATTGTAGTAGCTATTGTTTGGGTTGGTGGATTATTTGACACAATAAAAACAGGAACCTTTGAAGAATTAATTGTATTTGTTATATTAACTGTAATTTTAATTGGTTTAACTCTTATGTTCACTGTTTTACCTAGTAAAAACGAAAATTGGTATAAAACTAAATCTAGATTTAGTGATTAAAGATTATAATTTTAATCTTTAATTTTTTCTTTTTTTATGAGTATATCTTGTGATTATTTTATTTTTATTTAAAAGTTTTAATTTGAATTTATATTTAAAGTTTTGAGTTTAATTTTTAAAATGTTTATAGAATTTATTTAATTTGAATTTATATTTAAAGTTTTGAGTTTAATTTTTAAAAAAAGTTTATAAAATTTTGAATTTTAATTATCTATAATTTTTTATTTTCTATTAAAATTGAGTATTTTTTTTATTATTTAATTTTAAGATAAAATTTATCTTTAATTTTAAATAAATAATCTTAAAACTTAAATTTTTTAATAAATAAATCTTTATTTAAGTTAAATTTAGATTAAATTCTTAAATGAGTTTAATAATCTTATTATTATATTGTTTTGATTTAAAATTTGTTTAATTGTATATATTTTTTTTCTTTTTTTTTAAAATATTTTAATTTTTATGTCTTTTTTATTGATATTTTCAATTTATTTTTTTATTTTCTTTTATTTTGTTTATTTTACTATTCTTATTTCAGTAACTAATATTTAGTTTCTATAATAACAAATAAGTTTATTACTATTGAATTATAAATAACTTATTTATAAATATTTTTTTTAGTTTATAATTAGTGTATGATTTAGTTTAGTAATGCTTTTAATTATTTGTATTGGCTATTAAATCATTTTACTATTGCTAAATTTAATATTTATTAAAAATCGATAGAATATATTTTCTATTTAATTGATGAGATTTTAAAAGTATGAATATTTTAAAAAATCTTTTATTTATTCTTAGAATTAATATAAGATTTTTGATATGGGGTGTAATCATTTCAAAAAATAAAATATTATATGTATTACTTTTATTTACTCTTCTTATAGTTTGTGTAGGAGTAGTGTCTGCTGCTGATAATAACACAACAAATTTACAATCTAATTTATCTACTGTAAGTAATAGTACAAATTCTAATCTTTTAAGTGATGATTCCTTAAATGATAATTCTAATACTTACTATGTTGGAGGAAATATTACAACTGATGGTAATGGAAGTTCTGATAATCCTTATAATAATTTAAAATTAGCACTTAATAATGCTAATAATGGTGATACAATTATTATAAATGATGGAACCTTCTCTGGTGTAAATAATGTAAATTTAGTTATTAGTAAATCTTTAACTCTTAAAGCAGCTAGAGGTGCTAATCCTATATTTAATGCCCAATCTAATAGTAGAATATTTGTTATAAATGCACCAAATGTTGTTCTAGATGGATTAACTCTTATAAATGGAAAACTTACTAATAATTATGGTGGAGCATTATTTGTTCAAAAAAGTGATTTAACTATTACAAATTGTACTTTTAGAAACAATAAAGCTCTTGCTGGTGGTGCAGTATTTATTTCTAAAAATGTTAATAATACAGTATTTAACAATACTTGGTTTGATTTATGTGATGCTACATATGGTGGTGGTGTTTATATTTACGATACTACTGCAAATAATACTTTATTTAAGAATGTATTATTTAGATTCTGTTCTGCATCAAAAGGTCTTGCTGGTGGGATTTACAATGTTGGAAATAATACTCGAATAGTTGATTCTGAATTTTATAGAACTCAAGCTAATCATGGTGGATCAATTTTTAATGAAGGTTTAAATTTATTCATTGACAATTCTACATTTATAAAAAATGTAGCTTATGGTCAAGGTGGTTCTATATATAGTAAGGGTATTCCATTAACTATTGTAAATTCTAATTTCACTGGTGAAAATGCTTATAGTAGTGACTTGAGTGGTGGAGCATTAGTATTAAATGGTATTGGTAATAAAATTATTAATTCTACTTTTTCAAATATTCTTGCCCTTGGAAAAGGTGGGGGAATATTGTTTACTAGATCTAATAATTTAGTAATTAATTGTACCTTTGATAATAATTCTTGTGCAAGAGGTGGTGCTATTGCATACCGTCCATATGAAGATGAAACTTCAGAAAATAACACTATAATTAATTGTGTTTTTACTAATAATGGTAAAGATCTTATTAATTTATCTAACTCTTCCTATACTAAAGGAGGAGCTATATATGCTATGGCAAATAATACTAAAATCATAAATAGTAGTTTTGATAATAACTCTGCTATTATGGGTGGTGCTATTTTATTTACTGTAAATAGTACTAATAATAGTATTGAATCTTCAAATTTCACTAATAATGTTGCTGTTTATTATAATGGTGGAGCTATTGTTAGTGGAGGTACAAATGATTATATTAGTAATTCTAAATTTATAAATAATACTGCTCAAAATTATGGTGGAGCAATAAGTATGGATAATGTAACTGTTGTTAATTCTAGTTTTGTTAATAACAAAGCTAAAATAGGTTCAACAGTTTATTCAATTAATTCTACAATTACTAAATCTAATTTTAGTGATAATAGTGTAATAATTGCTTTAAATAAAGTTAGTATTACTGATTCTAATAGTTCTGCTATAAAAATAGTATCTTATAATAATGATAGAATTGTTAATGGTAATTATACTGAAAATTTAACAGTTTTTGATAATGGTTACCTTGGTTATTGTGCAGAAAAATATTCTGATTCAATAATTAATGGTGTAATCTTTGATGATTATACAATATTTAATAGTTTAAATGGTAATAATGTATCAGATTTATTTAAAATATTAATTTTTGAATATTATAATGGTACTTCATTACAAACTGAAATAAGTATTTTAACTGATGAAGATTATTTAAATAGTAATAATACTATTATTAAAGATGTTGTTGCTAAATATAATGCAGGTTTAAGGATTAATGGTAAAAATATTGTTAAAGTTCTTGATAATGGAACTGTTAATATTTATAATTTTAAATTCCTTATAACACCTCAAGGAACACAAAATGCATTTATGTTTAAAGTTCTAGAAGGTGCTAATGAAACTGTCATTAAAAAAACAATTACTCCAGTTGTATTTAATGGAAATGATACTAAATTTAACATTACTGTTACTAATAATGGAAATTGTAATTTAACTGGAATTTTTGTTTGTGATAATGATTTTAATGGTTTAAATTATAAATCATTTGAATCTAACTATAATTGGACTTATAATTCAATTAATAATACTTGGATATTAAATGATACTCTTGAACCAAATCAATCTGCAGATTTAACTATTATATTTAGTACAAACAAATCTGGTGTATTTGTAAATAATGTTAGTTCTGGAATTGGAAATTATACATTTAGTAATTCTTCAAATATTACTACTGTATTTACTCCTAATATGACTGTTGTTAAGATTGTTAATAATCCTGTTGTATTTGTTGGTAATTTAACTTCATTTACTGTTGTTGTTACTAATACTGGTGATTGTAATTTAACTGGCGTTTCTGTTCTTGAGTCTAATTATACTGGTTTAAGTTATTTTAATTTTACTGGTGTTAATTGGACTAAAAATGGTGATGTTTTTACTTATGCTAATACTTTAGGTGTTGGTGAGTCTGTTAACTTCACTGTTGTATTTAAAACAGTTAAATCTGGTAATTTTACTAATATTGTTATTGCTAGTTCTAATGAGACTGGTAATGTAAGTGCTAATAATACAACT